>JALWME010000061.1 GCA_027083995.1 Sulfurovum sp. | reverse complement strand
GTATTTCATCTCTATATTCGTGTAACATTTGTCTCCTTTGTGTTTAGGTATAGTATAGTATAACGCGTTAAGCATAACAAAAAATTGACAAAGATTAATTATGTCCTGTACTCAGCATTTATTTTGATGTATTCATAACTCAAATCACAACCATAAGAGGCATAAGAGGCAGTACCCAAGCCGATGTCACATGTCACTTTGAAGCTCTCTTTTTTCATAATCCTGTAAGCCTGTTCTTCACGCATCTTGTCAAGTTCTCTAAATTTATTAGAGTAGATGAGCAGGTCATCGTAGTGAATAGTCAGTGTCTCTTCATCACAGGCTATACCAGACGCACCTATGGTTGAGGCGATACGTCCCCAGTTTGGATCTTCTCCAAAGAGTGCAGTTTTGACAAGTAGAGAATTGCTCAGTGCCATAGAAGCTGTTTTTGCATCTTCAAGTGTTTTTGCACCTTTGACTTCAAAGGCCACCAGTTTGTTTGCCCCTTCACCATCACGAAGTATCATCATGGCTAGTTCAAACATAATTTTGTTGAGTGCTTGTGTAAAAGCTTCTTTATGGTAGTTGCCTGATAGTTTATTTGCAAGTAACATGACTGTGTCATTGGTAGAGGTATCCCCATCTACAGAGATACGGTTAAACGAGTGCTCCGTTGATTGTTTGAGTAGAGTATCCATATCTGCTTTGGGTACAGCTGCATCAGTAGTGATAAAGCAGAGCATTGTAGCCATGGCAGGGTTTATCATCCCTGCCCCTTTACAGATGGCAGCCAGAGTAAATGCGGTACCATCTTCAAGTTCTACTTTATAAGCCAACTCTTTTTTGAAGCTATCTGTAGTCATAATCGCACGTGCAGCATCATCAGAGTGTTTTACTTTAAAATCAAGTGTATCAAATGCACTAATAATTTTGTCAACAGGTAAACGATAACCTATGACCCCTGTAGAGGACATTACAGGATTTGTTACCTTTTCTTTGTTTGAAAGTGTTGACAAGATAGTGTCAATATCTTTTATACCATCGTTACCAGTCATGGCATTGGCATTTTTGGCATTGATGAGTACAAAGTCTGTTTGAAAATCTTTAGGATAGCGTTGAAAATGTTTAATCGGAGCTGCCTGAAAGGTATTTGAGGTAAATACAGCAGAGATGTCACAAGGCACAGCAGAACGTATAAAGGCTACATCTCCTTGATTTTTATTTGGACGCATACCTACGTTTGTTGCACCACAGTAAAACCCTTGTACATTTTCAAGACCATTTTTTAATTCTATAATCTTATACAAATTTTAGCTCCTCAGGTTTTTTATTGAGGACGCATACAGAGCAAAGCTCCTTCATGCTACGTTGACACTGGGTCAATTTCAGCAGTTGGCTCACGTAACTGGTTACGTCAAGCATTAGATGTTTAAACAAATTTCAGCTCCTCAGGTTTCTCTTTTTTACGTATGATTTTTTTGGCTTTACGTATACCTTCTCCTGTGCCTATGAGTAGAAGTTTTGATTCTGGCATGATGATAGTATCGCCTTTTGGCATAGGGATGAATTTATCATCTTTTTGGCGTATGCCAATGATGGTAACGTTGGCTACATCTCTGAAACGTGCTACTTTTATCTTCTTCAGTACGAGCCATGAAGTTTTAGAGACCTTGGCTTCCTCCATGTCCAGTGGTGTGTCTTTTTTATAGAGAAACTCCTGTAGCAGGTTCTCCATATCTGGACGTGCTGCCATAGCATTGATGCGTTGTGCCATGAGTTTGGTGGCTGTGACTACTTTGTCAGCTCCAAGTTTGAGTAACTTTTGGTCATCTTCATGGTTTTTGGCATTGGCGATGATGAGGTATTTCCTTCCACGTGTAATTTCTCGCTCATACAGCCGTGCAGATGCGATGGTGGCAATGTTATCTGCTACATTGTCTGCAAGGGTAATGACACCTTTCGCTGATGATAAGTGAGACTTCAGTATGCCCTCTTCTGTGTGTGGTTCAGCAGAGACAAAGTAGGGATAGTGATGCTTTTTGGCAATCTCTTCCAAATCATCACGTGGATCTACCACTACAAAAGGGATGTGGTTTTCACGCAGTTGTTTAGTCACCTGTATAGTAAACTCATTATGATAACAGACCACAAAGTGGTGTTTAAGTCTAGCAATTTCGTAAAGCATTTTACGCTCCTTGACAGTTTTTTGAAATTCACCTTTTTTGACCACTTCCGCAATAATACCAATGGCTATGGAAAAAACAACAAATCCGAAGATAATCAGTGTAATGGTAAAGATACGACCCATATCAGAGAGTGGACGCTGTTCTCCAAATCCTACGGTAGTAAAAGTAATACCAGTCTGATAAATAGCATCCATGAGCGGATAACCTTCAATACCCATATAGCCTATTGTACCTATGAGCATAATAAGTACAGTGAGTATAAGTGGAAATCTAAAAGGGGCTAAATGTCCGTAGTATTCGTCATTTAGTGTGATGTGGGGTTTGGGTGCGCTTCTCCAACCGAGAAAACGTTTCAATTTTTGAATAAACATCATGATAAGAGAGTATATCCTCTCTTAATCTTAAAATATTACTCAGCTGAAGCAGCACGTGCTGCTTTCTTTTTCATAGTTCTTAGCGTTGATGCTGCTACTTTTACTCTTTTTGTTGTTCCATCTTCAAGTGTAATTTTCACAGATCTTAGGTTTGGAAGTTGTCTTCTTTTTGTTTTGTTGTTTGCGTGAGAAACGTTGTTTCCTGTAAGTGGCCCTTTGCCAGTGATTGCACATCTTCTTGCCATAATATTTCCTTGTGTGTATAGCCATTGTTTAAAATGGCGAATATTTTGTGGGATTATAGACAAAAGTTGCATAAAATTTGCTTAAGTTTTTATGTTGTGTTTTATGGAAATTTCCTCTTATTCAATATTGAGGTGATGTTTCTCTCTTCATTTTTTTAGAAAAAACGAAGCAAAAAATCGTTGTGGTTCTCGATGTAATCCCGCAGGAACGAGGACAATCGCTTCACTTTCAAGGGCGTTCACCACAACATGGCACGCGTTGCGTGATTAATGGATGACACTACGTGTCTTTTATAGGTGTGGTGTGTTATAATTATTCAAAATATATTTTAAAACCTAGGAAAATGATGTTAGTAGCTCCAAGTATTTTATCTGCTGATTTTGGGAATTTGGCACGTGATGTTAAAGCCATTTGTGAGGGTGGGTGTGATTTTGTGCATGTTGATGTTATGGATGGGCATTTTGTACCTAACCTTACCATAGGTCCTGTGGTAGTAGAAGCTGTGGCTGAGGCTGCTACTAAACCTCTGGATATACATTTAATGGTAGAAAATAACACATTTTTTGTAGACCTGTTTGCACCCTTAAAGCCAGAGTTTCTCTCTTTTCATATAGAAGAGGAGAAGCATCCACACAGGCTGATACAACATATACGTTCACTGGGCATTCGCCCAGCGATTACACTCAACCCGCATACACCACCTGAAGCCATAGAGTTTTTACTTGAAGATGTTGATATGGTGTTGCTGATGTCAGTCAATCCTGGTTTTGGAGGACAAAAGTTCATTTCGTCAGTACTGGAACGTGCCAAACGCCTCAAGGCACTCATAGAAAAACGAAACCCCAATTGTCTCATAGAAGTAGACGGTGGAGTTAATGATGCAAATATCAAAGCACTTGAAGATGCAGGGGTAGATGTGGTAGTAGCAGGTTCATTTGTCTATCAGCACCCTGTAAGCATTAAAGAAGCGATTGCTTCTTTAAAAAATTAGAAATTAGAAATTAGAAATGGAAAATAAAGAGCAAAATGTAAAAGTGAAGATTTGTGGTATCACCAGCTTTGAGGATGCCTTGCATGCTACGCAGTGTGGTGCAGATGCTTTGGGCTTTGTTTTTTATGAAAAATCCCCACGCTATATAGTGCCTACACATGCAAAAGAAATCATCACAAAACTTCCTCCTTTTGTCGAAAAAGTAGGTCTTTTTGTCCATGTATCTGCGAAGGATGTCAATCAGATATGTAGAGATGTGGGTATCACACTTGCTCAGATACACTTTGATGCCGATGATAGTTTTTTTGAAGCGTTGGAAGTCCCATTCCTTAGAGTAGTACGTGCCAAAACGAAAGAAGATGTGACAAAGTATGACTCGACATACCGTTTGGTAGATGCCTATGTGGAGAGTTATGGTGGCGAGGGAAAGCGACTCGATTTGGCACTTTTTGAGGGTGTGGATTGTTCTAAAATCATCTTAGCGGGGGGACTTACTGCCCAGAATGTAGCCGAAGTAAAAAAGTTTGGTTTTTATGGTGTGGATGTCAGTTCAGGTGTTGAGTCAGACAAAGGGAAAAAAGACCTTGTGAAAGTGAAGACATTTATAGCCAATGCAAAAAGTCTTTGAAGCACTTACCACCGCCTTTCGCAAAAACAATGGCAGGCTGAGTGCAGAACAATATGCCTATGTAGCCAATAAACATACTACTTTACTGGAAGAGAGTGATACAATATTTTTACTGCTGCAGGCATCTGGATACCCTATCTCCCAGGAACAGAATTATTATAAGCTAGATACCTATTTTACCCACCATGCAGAGCAGAAATATTGTGTGATAGACATAGAGACAAATGGTGCAAAACCAGGTACGTCTCAAGTGATTGAGATAGGAGCAGTGATGCTGCAAAATGGTCAAATCACAGACCGCTATGAAACCTTTGTAGAGTGTGCATTTTTACCAGAGTATATTACCAAGATTACAGGTATAGAACCAGAAGACCTTATAGATGCACCTACAAGAAAAGAGGCACTCACAGGCTTGAGACATTTTATGCAAGATGCTGTTTTTGTGGCACACAATGCAAACTTTGACTACTCTTTTCTAAATGCCTCTTTTGAGCGTTTTGGTTTAGGAAACATAGGAAATCCAAAACTTTGTACGATTGACTTGGCAAAACGTACATTTGAAAGTGAACGTTATGGATTGGCATATCTTATAGACTATCTTGAGATAGAAACTGCCACACACCATAGAGCATTTTCAGATGCCCTATGTGCAGCCAAAGTGATGGAAAAATCGGTACTTGCTTTACCTGAGTATGTATCTACAGCCGATGAGTTGTTGCGTTTTTCTACCTCTTCAAAAAAAGAGAGACGATTCAAAAAAGAAGAGGATTAAACTTTTTCTTGACCGAGGATGTGATGCAAAAAAAGTATTTGTGCAAAGACAGGTGCAAAAATATTGATAACTGGGACATAATTAAACCCTGCTGCTATCATGGCAAGCAGGGTGGACTTTTTTGTTTTAGATTTTAACACTTTTGTGTCAGATATAAACAATGAACTCACATCATATATCGTCGGTTTCTTAAGTAAGACAGACCAAAGCCATAACATATATACAGCTCCCACAAGGGGAACAAACATCACAGGGAAAGTAAACATAAATATAATGAACATAATCATCGCAGATTTTATGCTTAATGTGAGTGAAGTGATGACATTTGGTGTGCCTACTACTTGGGCAGTGGGGTAGTGTTTTTTGGCTAGTTTTATGAGTAATGGCTCTATCATGAATGATGTGACGATAGAAATCGTAATGATGAATATCATGTAGGAGATAGCCATAGATGCTACTTTTACACCTGTGTTTTGTAGCCATTCCCATGGTAACCATGAAAGATATGAGATGATAAAGTTGTTGATACTGTCACCTATTAGCCATACTATAATTACATAGGTAATGATGGCTGCTATGAATGTGACTTTTGCAACGAAGAGTAAAACGGTGCTTG
>JALWME010000060.1 GCA_027083995.1 Sulfurovum sp. | reverse complement strand
TGTTCACCTTTACGTTTGGCAGATTCGATGTCTCTTCTCATCTGCTCTATTTGTTCATCTTTGGCTTTGAGCTTGAGTGCAGTCTCATCGTCTATGGCTTTTTGTAACTTAAGCTTCTCTTCTGCCAGACGCTTGTTAAGCTCTAGTTCTGCTTCCAGCTTGGCTTTGGAGGCTGCTTCTTCTTTTTCCCGTTTGAGCTGCTCTATCTCAACTTTTGCTTTATTGAAAGCCTGTAGCTCTTTGGACTTCTCTGCTATCTCTTTTTGCAGCAGAGCCATAGACTCACTCTGCTCCTCAACCAGCTCTTTTTTAAGCTCCTCTTGAAGCTTTGCACGCTCTATGCGTAACTGCTCTTTGGTAGCCTTGCGTAGTTCTTCATCAAACTTGTCTTTTTCATCTTTGAGTGCATCTTCTTTGACTTTTAGTGCTTCAAGATGTGATTTGTACTGTTTTCGTGCATCATCTATTTCAGCTTGGAGTTTCTTTTTCTCTTCAAGCTGTTGTGACTTAAACTTCTCTTCTATCTGATGATAAAAAATTTCATCTATATCTATGTTCGTTGCACAGTTGGGGCATTTTATAGTGTTTGGTGTAGACATATATGTTCCTAGATTGTTTTATGGCTATATTCTATCGTAAAAGATTAAGTAGAGGTAAAAATATAACATTTTTACAAATGTGGATTCCCTTTAATTATGCATATTTTTTACACCTGCATTCAGATAGTGTTCTACGGAGGGTTTATACTGTCTTATGTGTATGTAGCTATAACGACCATATTATCATTATGAGTAGTATCTACAGCACTACTCACATTGCCACATGCCAACAAAAAAGAGTGAGTTTATTAAAAAAGACTTTATGTTCATTACTATCCTTTTGAATACAGGTGCAATGACATCATACATAGAATAGCTTACTGAAGTATTACTTTACTTTTGTATCTATATTGTCTACCGCCTTGTCTATCTCTCCTAAAAAATGTTCTATCTTCTTCCCAAGCTCTTCTATAAAACTCTTTGTCTTTGTTAGGTCTATGTTGATATGCTCTTTATCTACCTTGATACCCACATTTTCAGCCATATCAACTTTACCTTCAGCGATGTCATCTTGTATCTTTTTAGCACCTTGTTCAAAGGCATTCTGTAAAGTATGAAAAAAGTCTTTTGTTTGATTGATGTCTATATTGATTTTATCTGTACTTATATCTATCCCTATTTTTTCAAACAGGTCTTTATTGTTCTGTGGCATGCTTACTCCTATATATATTTGAAACTATTATATCATACTTAGAGAAATGCGAGCAATGAAGCAGTCACAGCCACATTGAGTGACTCAACACCCCTTTGCATAGGAATAGCGATACTCTGCGTAGACAATGCTTCTATCTCTCTACTTACTCCCTCACTCTCATTTCCCAAAACAAAAATAGTTTTAGTGTTATAGTGTTGTTCTTTATAATTAGACTTAGCATGAGAAGAGAGTGTATAAACTTCTGCACCCTCTTTTTTAAAAGAAGCCAGTGTCTTTTTAAGGTTTGTTGTTTTGATAATAGGCATTTTAAAAAGTGTGCCTGCACTCGCCTTTATAACCAAAGGACTTATCTGTGCTGCACCTTTGGTAGGAAGCAAAATGGCATCCACATTCCCCGCGGCACAAGAGCGTATAACCATTCCTAGGTTTTGAGGATTAGTCACACCATCAAGTGCAATGATTTTGTACTTAATATTATTTGATATAAATTCATTTTCATTACCAAAATACTCAAGTACAATGTCCAGTGCCACTCCTTGGTCTTGCTTGGCATTTTTAGAGATACGAGAGAGAGATTGTTTATCATGGTATACTACATCTATATCTCTATTTGAAGCTATAGCTTTCATATTTTCTAATATCTCTGCATTTTTGTTGGACTTAGAGAGATGTAGCTTATGTATAGTCACTGTTTCATCTTCCAAAGCCTCCATCACAGCATTACGTCCATAGATAGTCAGTACTTTGTCAAAAAAAGCTTTTTTCTTCAGATACTCAGGTGAGTCCTCCACTAGTTCCCATCCCAAGCGATTTTAGGCTTACCGTTTTCATCAAACTCAACTGCTGGCATACCCATGATGTTATACCCTGCATCCACATAATGTACTTCACCAGTCACACCAGAGCTTAAGTCTGAGAGTAGATACATACCTGAGTTTCCTACTTGGTCAATGGTCACATTTTCTTTTAGTGGTGCGTGTGCTTTGTTCCACTTAAGCATAAATGAAAAATCACCTATGCCAGCAGCTGCGAGTGTTTTAATGGGTCCAGCCGAGATAGCATTGACACGTATGCCGTCTTTACCCAGGTCTTCAGCTAGGTATTTTGTAGTCATTTCAAGTGCAGCCTTTGCTACACCCATGAGGTTGTAGTTAGGGATGTATTTCACACCACCATAGTAAGAAAGCGTCAATACAGAAGATCTATTTGATAAAATGGGTTTTAACTCACGTACTATCTCAATGAGTGAATAGACAGAAACATCCATTGCCACATCAAATGCCTCTTTACTGATGTCATAAAATCTCCCAGAGAGTCCCTCTTTAGGTGCAAATGCAATAGAATGAACAATGAAGTCTATCTGACCCATATCTTTTTCCAAAGATACTTTAAGTGCTTTTATCTCCTCTGGTCTACTCACATCACATGGGTAGAGTCTCGCTCCACAGGCCAAATCTTCAGCGATAGGTTCTAATTTTTTCTCAAAACGCTCATTTAAAAACGTAATGGCTATCTCAGCCCCCTGCTCTTGACATGCTTTTGCTATACCATAGGCTATAGACTTTTTGTTGGCGATGCCTAAGATAACACCTTTTTTGCCTTTCATAATCATTCAACTGCTCCAAAAATAAATTATGTTATTTTAACATTACAATACAAAAACGAAAGCGTGATTATGCAAAAAATATTGATTATAAACACAGGTGGCACATTTAACAAGGTCTACAACCCTATCAATGGCATGCTGGAGATAGATAAAAATGTCCATGCCTTGGAGAGTATTGCCAGTAAATGGCTATGTGATCTAGAGATACTTAACATCATAAACAAAGACAGCCTAGATATCACAAATCAAGACAGACTGGAACTTCTAGGTACTATCAGCCAATCAGAACATACACATATTATCGTTATACATGGCACGGACACTATGGATATCTCAGCCGAATGCTTAGCAGATGGAGAGTTAGAAAAAGTGGTGGTCTTTACAGGTGCTATGGTGCCTTATAGTGTAGATCCCGTAGAAGCCACTGCAAATCTTGCCTCTGCCTACGGCTACCTACAAGCCTTAGAAGAAGATGGTGTCTATATCGCTATGAATGGCATATTAAATACCTACTATAAAGTAAAAAAAGACCGTAAAAAAGGTCGTTTTACGCTTTAATTATGATTATCTACAGTGGGAGGAACCACGTCTCCTGAAGCTTGCATACTTAAAGCTTCAGGAAACTCCTTATAGTGTGCTCTTACTGCATTTGCCAAACGTTTTTTTACTGTTTTGGTAACAAGCACTATTTTCCCTTCTGGCAGTGCATCAAGTAGCCTCAAAAGTAGTCTTTCTTGTGGGTGAGGCATAAGATCTAGCCAACTATAGAGCAATGGTTTGTTAATGTGTGAAGGTATGGATCCCATGATACCTACATCATTTTGGGCATGTACAAGCAATCCTGATGTTGTACCCCTATCAAGCGTAAGTACTTGAAACAGATAAAGCGTATGATAGTCAATTTGCCTCATTTTTTCTTCTTTTGTGAAAGTAGGATTTGACTTTAACGCTTGAAGTGTAATCGCTACGTATGCATCGATAATCGCTTTACCCATATCATATGCAAAATCTCTGTCAACTTCAAAATCACCTCTGTTAAATGCTTCCAAATAAAAATGACTCACACCTCGTGTACGACCAAGTACGGGAATGTTGAAATATCTGTCTCCTTGTGCTTTACCCTCTTCATAGTACTCACCTGCTGCACGCTCAAGTGCCATTTCAAAATCACGTTGAAAGAGATCATTTTTAAGGCTTGGATTCAAGTCACCCATAATACGCCAATACCCTTTACCATCACGCATCTGTGTCCATGAAATATGCATATGCATAGAGGGTGCATGAGGATTGGCTGGGTGTATAATGGTCGAGATGGCAGTAGCTGAAGAGAGCTTTTTTGTCTCATCTTCATCATAATGTACTTGAGAGACATTGACAGATGCTCTGTCAAAAACACTCTCGTCTCTAGCCTCATAGCGTACGCCTCCACCATGCAACCCTTCATCACGCTCCCACTCTACTGCTTCGTAAGCTTGTCTGTTTCCAAGTTCACGGCTTACATCGTTGAGTTTTCCAACAAAGTAGGCTTGCAACTCTTCTACTAATATATTAGCGACGATAGCTTCGGGTGATTTTGCGGGGATTCTCATAATTCGTACCTCATATTGATTTGCAAAAAGTATAGCATAGCCATACCTAGTTTTATTTGATTTTGTTACAATGATATTACAGAAAAAGTAAATCACATTAAGTATATAAAAAGGAAAAGAAATGAAAAAATATATCATTTTAGCTACTCTGGCTACTGTAAGTTTCACAGGATGTTCAAACCCTCTAAGTACACTAAGTACACCATCATTTAAAAAACAAAACTACCCAAAGCCAAATGCAACAAAAGCTGCCAATTTTAAAAATACCATGATGAAAGTAGCCCTCAGTACAAGAGATGATGCAAAATACACTAAACTGGAACTAGACACTCCTGAAAAGAAAGCATGGTTTAAAGACCTTATGTACCGTCTGTGGGACAGACAAATCACAAAAAACCAATTTATCGCAGAAGGTCTCCAAAAATACCCTACACGCAAATATGAATTTATGTTTGTTGCCAATGGCTTTCAGAGATATTCATAGACTATATATTTTATAATCTATGATATCTTTATTATTTCTGAATAACTTCAAATTCCAGACGCACATCTGCGGTATCAGAATCTAATTCTCCGTCATTTACTCTGTAACTAAAATTATCTTGGTCTAGAGGAAGATCTGTTCCAGCTTTACCACATTCTGAAGTATTTACATAGGTTGCGATATTACCATTTAGTGTTACTCTTCCATTGCCAGGTTGCCTTATAATCTCATAAACTAAAGCATCTCCATCTGCATCACTGCCTTCTAGCGTTATATTTATGGGAGTAAGAACACAACCATTAAAAGTTTTGCTTATTCTTTTTGCTTCGGGTCGTGTATTGTTATTCTCATTGTTATTGGAAATTGTATATGTCATTACGTCACTGTCTGTGTTGCCATCGTTATCTGTAACAGTTAAGGTAACATTATAGCTGCCACTTTCTATGGTTGTTGCCAAAGTCTCTGTCACAACCATACCTTCTCTTGTACCTACATTTGGTATGGTCCACGCATATTTTACTATCTCACCATCTGCATCAGTACTGGCACTTCCATCTAAAACAATAGTATCACCAGCCAATACAGACTGATCTACCCCCGCATTGGCAATAGGAGGACTACCCTCTTCCAATAAATTTACAAGTGAGTGTGCACCACTTTTTCCGTCCCCAGCACATCCAGTCAATAGATAAAGTGCACATCCAATCCAAAGTGATTTTTTTATATGTATATTTTTCATACCTTACTCCTTAAAATTTATATGAGATTCCAAATGTCCATGCATCTGAAGTAACATCAGCGGTTGTAGCTCTAAAATCAAAACCTGTATCATCATAAAAACGTACATAATCTAGATATATGTCTATAT
>JALWME010000059.1:3882-5830 GCA_027083995.1 Sulfurovum sp. | reverse complement strand
TCTCCCTATTTTGGTGCACCTCCTTTTTAATTTTATTTATCAGAAAAGTTATCCGTTTTAATTTAAAACACTACCTGGATTTTATCTCGATAATCCATCTAAATATCAGCCAATATCTGTATAATGCTTTTACGAAATGAAACACACTATTGTGGGGCAATAGAATATATAGTGAAGAAGGCAAGCAGATGATACGTAAAAAAATATATAACCCTGAGTCCAAAGAGAATACAAGTGAACGTAAGATATTTGGGGGAGACCCTACGGGGATATTTGAACTGAATGATATCAAATATCAATGGGCCTATAACCTTTGGGAGATGATGCTGAATAACTCATGGTACCCAAAAGAAGTAGATATGACGCGGGATGTAAATGATTATAAGCACCTTACTGTAGCAGAAAAAGATGCCTATGATAAAGTCTTGGCACAGCTTATTTTTATGGATTCACTACAGACAAATAATATTATAGATAACCTCAATCCATATATCACCGCTCCTGAAGTAAATCTTATTTTGGTAAGACAGGCTTTTGAAGAGGCTTTGCACTCACAATCCTATGCGGTAATGGTAGACAGTATCTCAACAAACTCTAAAGAGATTTATGAGCTTTGGCGAACAGACATGAGATTAAAAACTAAAAATGATGCCATAGCACAAGTTTATCAAGACCTTTCTACCGATCCTAGTGACCATAATATCGTCAAAGCAATGTTTGCCAATCAAATCCTGGAAGGTATTTATTTCTATTCAGGATTTGCTTATCTGTATACACTGGCACGATCAGACAAGATGTTGGGTACAGCCCAGATGATACGTTTTATACAGCGTGATGAGGTGACACACTTGCTGCTTTTTCAAAACATGATTAATTCAACCAAAAAAGAGCGTCCAGAACTCTTTACCAAACAGTTGGAAGATGAAGTGTATCAGATGTTTAGAGATGCAGTAAAACTTGAGTCTGAATGGGGTGCATATATCACACAAGGACAGATATTGGGACTTACTGATGATATTATCGTGCAATATATTCAATACCTTGCAGATAAAAGATTGCATGCTGTGGGTATGGAGAAGATTTATAACGCAGAACATCCCATCAAGTGGGTAGACAATTTTTCACAATTTAATGACCAAAAAACAAACTTTTTTGAGGGCAATGTCACCAATTACTCTAAAGGAAGTTTGGATTTGGATGATTTTTAGGGTTTAATAATGCTTTCTAAGCCTAAAACATTGGAAGTTGTAGCTTTGCAGCTTTCTACGCATAAACGTTACCAAGAAAATCTAAATGCTCTTTTGGAGCATCTATATGTCTATAGAGACAAGCATATACTTGTAGCTCCTGAAGTCTTTTTAACGGGTTTTGATTACGAGCATATGGCAACGGCTGCAAAGTTTTCTGCCAAGGCACTTAGGGTTCTCAAAAAAGAGGTCAATGAACAGATTCTTGTATTGACGCTTATACTGGAAGATGGTGAAGAGTTTGTCAATCAAGCGGTTGTGATACATAAACATAAGATTATCCATAAGCAAAATAAAGTCAAACTTTTCAAGTTAGGTGACGAAGATCTTTATTTCCGTGCAGGGAAAAAGAGAAAAATACAACCTTTTGAGATAGAAGGAGTTAGGTATGCCCTGCTTATCTGTTTTGAGTTACGTTTTAAAAGTTTATGGGGACAAGTTGAGGGGGCAGATGTAGTCTTGGTTCCTTCTCGTTGGGGCAAACTACGTAAGACACACTTGGAGATACTCTCACGGGCATTAGCAGTGATGAATCAGGCATATGTGGTGCTGTCTAACTCTTCAGATGAAGAGATGGCATGTTCAACTGCCATTATCTCTCCTTCTGGAGAGCAAACTATGGATGATACACTAGAAGCGGTAGAAGCAACCATAGACTTTAGAGAAATAAAAAAAATACGACGTTATATAGTGATGGATTA
>JALWME010000059.1:0-3782 GCA_027083995.1 Sulfurovum sp. | reverse complement strand
AAAAAAATACGACGTTATATAGTGATGGATTAAGGGGTTTAATCTGTATTTAGATAAAATCTCCGCATATTAGGTCGAGGGACGTTAGTAATCATGATAAAAGCCAGAAATAGACAAAACCTTGTGGATGAGATAGAAAAACATTTTCCACTAGATGACTACGTGAAAGAAGCTTTTTTGGCAGTAGACAGAGAAATTTTTGTTCCCAAAGAGTTTAAGCATCTTTCTTACCAGCTTGACGCTTTGCCTTTGGCTGCAAGTCAGTGGATATCTTCGCCACTTACTGTAGCCAAGATGACACAACATCTTGAGTTAAAAGGCGTAGATTCTGTACTTGAAGTAGGTTGTGGATCAGGTTATCAGGCTGCAATCCTTTCAAAAATATGCCGTCGGGTATTTACTATAGAACGTATATCAGAGCTGCTCAAAGAAGCAAAAAATCGTTTTTCTGCACATGAAATGCATAATATTATTACCCGTTTTGATGATGGGCAAAGGGGATGGAAACAGTATGCACCCTATGAACGCATACTCTTTTCTGCTACAGCCAAAGAAATACCAGAAGTATTGTTTGAGCAGTTGGCAGAAGGTGGTATACTTATAGCCCCTGTGGAAGAAGCTGAGAATTATCATATTATTACGCGTTATTATAAAAAGAAGGGCAGAATTACTTCTGAGACTATTGAGCAGTGTTTGTTTGTCCCTGTTCTAGACGGCACACAAAAGTAAAGTAAATTATGTTATGATTTACAAAATTCCAAGAAGATGAATAGCGAGGTAGGGAAAAGTATGGAAAAACTAATGAAACCTGCAGAGTATGCCGAAGAGCTTGGCATCTCTAGACAAGCAGTCTATGCGAAGATAAAAAGAGGGATACTTACTTCTAAAAATGTGGAGGGGAAGCTTTACATTGTGGTTGATACCAAGCAGCAAGAGACAACAACAGTCAGCAAAAATGCCAAGCACCCAGACCAAAATACCAAGATGACAAACATTTCAGATAAAAAGAGAGATGAGAAAGACTATAAAGCATTACTTCAAGCAAAAGATGAGACAATCTCTGTATTAAAAGGTACGGTTAAAGACTTAAAAAAAACAAACAAACAAATAACAAGCACGTTACGTGGAGAGATAGATTTGCTTAAAGATGCATTTTATGAGATGCGTACGCTCTATACGCTGCAGTTAGAACATAAGAAGTCAGAAGATGCCATCGATGTTGAAACAGAGGAAGAGACACAATGGATAGGACTTAAGAAGTTTTTTAAACAGATGAACATTAGCAAAGAAAAAGCCAGAGAAAAGGCTACAAAGCGTCTCAAAAAAGCCTTTAAAAATGGTGATGAACGTCTTATGAAAGCAGATGGAAAACTAAAAATAGATGCAAATAGAAATTATGAGGATATCTTAGGCTAAAGAGATTTGTTAATGTAGATTTATGAGAATAGCCCAATGAGTTTTTCAACCGCTTCATCATCTGTAAAAATTTTTATATACCGTATATCATAAATTGAGAAGTGTTCTGCTAACTTTGCATCATTTTCTTTACGTTTTTTTAGATATGACTGGATACTTCTCTTTCCAAAATAGGTCTGTATTTTAGAGCCATCTTGAGGAGAGAAAAGTGCAACTTCTCCAAGCCTCCTGGGTGACTCTTCGTCTATACTTCTAATAATGATTGCAACAACTTCGTGCTTTTGTGCAAGGAGTGACAAATCTACCTCTTCCAAAAAATCTCCTACAATAAAAAGAAGTGAAGGTTTATGCACTCTTTTAAATAAATCTTGCAAGGCATGTGAATAGACAAGCGATGTGCCAAGCAAAGAGGCTTCATAAAGTGTATTTGAGAACTCTTCTATAGAGTAGAGATGCTTGGTAGGCGGAGTGAAAAATGTATGGTTTTGGGTATAGTTTATACCTGTAAAAAGATCTCCATTTTGTTGGGTAGCATAGCCTAAGATACTAGCTACTTCGGTGAGCTTTTTTTGTTTAGCATGTATCATATCACTGTTTTTGGATCCAAAATACATGCTCCCATCCATAAATGTAGCCACAACGACTGAGAGTTCGCGATTGGCATGAAGCTCCTTTATATAGGGTTTTCCTAGTTTTGCAGTGATTATCCAGTTTATCTTGCGGATATCGTCACCTATTTGGTACTCACGAAGCTCTGAAAAGTCGTAGCCTTCGCCATGTAGCTTGGAGAGGTTGTGCCCACTTAAAAGTGTATGGACCTGGTGTCTGGCTTTAAGTTGTAATGCTTTTAAAGCAGTATTCATGGTACAGGCAAGGTCTCTACAATGGTTGTAATGATTTCGTCCGTACTTATGCCTTTTGCCCTGGCTTCATAGCTAAGTACAATACGATGACGTAAGACTTTATGAATGATATCAGCAATGTCTGATGGGCTTATGTAGGATTTACCTTTTAAAAATGCCTGTGCACGACTGGCTTTATAGAGGTCAATAGAGGCTCTGGGACTTGCTCCAAACATAATGGACTCTGTGATGTTCTCTAAGCCAAAGCGTTTTGGTTCTCGTGTAGCTGTGACAAGTTGAATCATATATCGCTCTAACTCTTCATCTATGTGTATGTTCTCCAACTCTTTTTGTAAAGCATGTAACTCATCTATGCTTAGTACAGCTTGCACTTCCCCAAAGCTTTTGCTTGCAGCTTTACGCATGATGTCTAACTCTTCTGCTTCAGAGTTATGCTGAACGACTATTTTCATCATAAATCTATCCAGCTGTGCTTCAGGCAAGGCATACACTCCCTCTTGTTCTATGGGATTTTGGGTTGCCATTACCAGAAATGGACGCTCAAGCTTAAAGGTTTCATCGCCTATGGTAACTTGTCTCTCCTGCATCACTTCAAGCAATGCAGATTGTACTTTTGCTGGGGCTCTGTTGATTTCATCTGCCAAGAGTAAGTGTGTAAAGAGGGGACCTTTTTTTACAGAAAAACTATGGTCTTGCGGGTTGTATATCTGTGCACCGATGATGTCAGAAGGGAGTAAATCTGGGGTAAACTGTATACGTTTGGCATCTAGTCCAATGGCTTGGCTGAGGGCATTAACAGTAGTAGTCTTTGCAAGACCTGGTACGCCCTCTACTAAAATGTGACCATCACATAAAAGCCCTATGAGTAGACTTTCTATCATGTTTTCCTGACCTATGACAGCCTTGGCTAGTTCTTTTTTAAGGGTTATTATTTTTTTATTCATAGTATCTCTGTCACCTCTTGTTTTACTTTATTTAGATTTATTTTACCATTTGCATATAAAGAGTTTTCTAAGAGTTCCAACTGTTTGGAAAAACGATGAGAATCGTTTGCAAGAAGTATTTGCAATAGTGCTTTTGCATCTTTGGCGTTTTGGACTTTCTCTTTGATGGGATTGCCTTTTTCTATTTGTATTTTTTTTGTCCATCTCCCCAAATATGCTGTGAAAAAACCAGCAATAAAAATGAGTATATAGGTAAAAAAAGTATAGAGCCAAGACCAGTCTGATATGAGTATCTCAGGAGTGTCTACCTTGTCAAGCAAAGTATGTTTGTCTACAGGGGTAATGGCAAACTTTTGTTCAGGGACAGTGAGAGTATAAGGTTTTTGTCTCTTGGGACTAAAACCTTTAATCGTGATAGCTGGTAGCGTAAAGTTTCTGTCATGAGAAAGTGCCATAGCATAACGTACTGTATTATGTAGTCCTTGCAGACTTGCTTGTGATTTTAGGAAAGGTTTTTCTGTAAACAGTGTAAAGTTGACATCTTTGGGAATGGGTTCTA
>JALWME010000058.1 GCA_027083995.1 Sulfurovum sp. | reverse complement strand
AGTCCAATGATAAGTACGACGATAATACTCTCTTCAATAAGTGTCATTTTTAGTGTATTTACTGCCTTTGAGATAAGGTCTGATCGGTCATAAGTTGTAACTACATCTACACCATCAATTTGAAGTTCTTTCATCTTTGCTTTTATACGCTCAAGTGCAGCATAGACATCTTCTTTATACCGTAACATGACGATGCCACCTACTACTTCTCCTTCACCATTAAGATCAGCCATGCCACGACGGCTTGCAGGTACTTTTTCTACACGTCCCACCTGTGCAATAGTAATAGGGACACCTGCTTTAGTAGTGATGACCAAATTTGAAATCTCATCTAGGTCTTGCAGATATCCTTTGGCCTGTACCATCCATTCATAGCCATTTTGTATCACTATACGTCCACCTGTATCGTTGTTGTTTTCTTTAAGTGTACGTGTAATATCTTTAATAGAGAGGTTATACTGTACCAAAGCATCATTGTTTATGGTCACTTGAAATGTAGGGATAAATCCGCCAATGGATGCTACTTCACTTACACCATCTACACCCATAAGGGCAAATTTATAATAATAGTCTTGTAGGGTTCTAAGTTCATCTAGCGTCTTCGTCTGAGATACCAAAGCATATTCGTATGCCCAGCCTACACCTGAAGCATCCGGCCCCAATGTAACCTCCATATCCTCGGGCAATTGGCTTTGTATGGATGCGAGTTGTTCAAGTACTCTTGTACGTCCCCAGTACAGGTCAGTACCTTCTTTAAATATGATGTAAATAAGTGCATTTTCATAGACAGAAAACCCCCGTACCGTCTCTATATTTGAGATAGCAAGAAACTGTGAAACCAGAGGGTAGGTACCTTGGTCTTCTATGATTTCAGGACTTTGTCCTTTCCATGTTACTTGGACTATTACCTGAGGAGGAGAGAGGTCAGGAAGGGCATCTAAGGGAGTATTTTTCATAGACCAGATGGAACCAAGTAGAACAAAAAGAGATGCCATAAGTATGAAGAAACGATTTTTAACACTAAAGGCTATGAGTTTTTCAATCATATTGTAAGACCTTAATATATAGAGTTGATTTGTGCATCTGAATCCATCATAAACAATGCATTGTTCACCACTTTATCTCCCACTTTTAGACCTTTTGTAACTTGAAAATGTTTGCTGTCTAATGGTTTCAACTCTACAGCAAGAGGTTCATATTCACCTTGAAACTCGGTAGCAAGGAATACATACCATACGCCTGATTTACGTATGACTGCAGTACGAGGGATGACTACTTTGGTACTGTAGGTGGAATATGCATCTACTTTGGCATACATACCAGGTTTTAAAAATCCATCTTCATTGTCTAGGCTTAGGCGTAATGTAGCTGTAGCTTCTTTGGGGTCTAGTGCAGGGTAGAGGAGTTCTTTTTTAGCTTTGTAGGTTCTGTCTAAACCTTTAATGGAAACAGTAAAATGTTGCATATGATGCAGTGAAGAAAGTTCATTTTGAAAGAGTTTTACTTCTAGCCACACTTTAGAAAGGTCAGTGATTTTGTATAGTGATTTTTTACTGTTGATATAAGAGCCCTGATGGATGTTTTTTTCAAATATCCATCCAGATGTAGGTGCATAGATGGTGGTGTATTTGCTTATTTCTGATTTTTTACTTACTTGAAGTATCTCAGTTTGACTAACTCCAAGCAAGAGTAGTTTTGTTTTGGCACTATGTACCATGGCAGGCGAGGAGCGTTTGGCATGAAAGCGTATGGCATTGAGGTAGTCTTGTTTTGCCTTGTAGACTTCAGGAGAGTAGACCAGTGCTAATGCATCACCTCTTTGTACTTTTTGATAGAGGCTGTCTACATAGAGTTCTTTCACATAGCCTGAAAACCATGCTGTTACATCTACGATGAGGGGATCTTGTGCAACAATATAGCCATAATTGCTCTGCTTTTTGCTTGACTGTAATACCTTTACCTCTACTGTGCGGACATTAAAGAGTTGTTTAATAGTTGGCTTTTTTGATGTTGTACTTTTTGCTTTTGCACTCTGTCTCTCTATAGCGGCACCACATTTTCCCGATTGACATTTCATAGTACTGTTATCTTCTTTTTGTGGTACTTGCTTTTGCATTAGGTTTTTATTCTGTCTCTCTTTTTTGGGTAGTTTTGATTTGTGTATCAGAGCAGCACCACATTTGCCTACCTCACATTTGCCTATTTGGCATTTTCCCGCTTCACATTTCATCTTGGCATATGAGCCAAGCGTACCAATTAAAAACAAGGTTATGATTGTTTTGTAAGCCATCTTATTGTACTCCTGTGAGTGATTTTAGTTTGGCTTGCGTTCTCATAAATTCTGCCATGATAGCAATACGCTCTTCTTCGAGGGCAAGTTTTTGTTCAAGTATACTGGTGTAGGTAAAAAGATCAGCACCTTCTTCTATGGCAGAACTACTTAGTTCCAGCATATGTTGCAGTTGAGGGAGGCTTTTATGTTGAATAATCTTATAGATTCTATGTGCCTCAGTGAGTTTTGCATGGTTCTCACGTATTTGACTTTTAAGTTGTGCTTTATAGTCTATGGTTTCACTTTTACGTGCGAGAATCTCTTTTTGGGCTATTTCTACATTAAGTGCTTCTGTACCATAAAGAGGCAGGGAGACCCCCACAGTAATCGTGGCATAGTCAGGAGACGAGATACGATTTGCATAAGTGACTTGCACATAAGGATCAGGATGTTTTTCTAAGTCTACCAGTGTTTTATTTGCATGTGCTACATCACTTTGTGCCAATTTCATATGGTAAGCAGGGTTTTTACGTACACCTCTTAGATAGTAGGTAAGCGATTTTGGCTTTTTTATACGAAGAGAATCAGATATTTTTTTGACCCTGCGTTGTACTAAATAGTTTAGTTTTTCTCTTTGGGCTTTCAAGATAGAGATATAACGCTCTTTTTTTATCTCTATATTTGAGAGCGTAAGTGCTGCAGATATACTCTGGGAATGGCTCATTGAATCTGTAGAGATATAGTCTGTATAGAGTTGAATATTTTGTTTGGCTAAGTGTATATATTTGTCTGATATTCCAATACGAGATTCAAGTTCTTTGATAGTATATGCAGTAGTACGTATGTTGTAGGCAAGTTGGACTTTTGCAGACTCTAATGAATGGAGTATGAGATGTTTTTCTTCCTTAGCTACATTGCCTCTGGCATTTAGCTTACCAAACCATGGGAATTTTTGTTTAAAATTGAGTGCTTGGAACTGCATTGGCTCTTCATTTCTACTAAGAGGTTTCCTAAACTGTATATCGTTGATAGTCACAGATAGGTCTGGATTTTCCCACTTTTGGCTTTTGGCTATTTGTTGATTCATAGCACTAAGACGATGTCGTATGCTTTGAAGAGAATGGTGTTTTTTTGTAGCCTGTTTTATAAGTTGGTTTATACTTTGGGCTTGAAGCATAGGTGCCAGTAAAAAGAAAAAAAGTAGTAAACGCATATCTTGTCCTGTAAGTCAATCTTTAGAAGTTATTTTATTGACTTAATGTGTATGCAGTGTGTACGTTATGCAGTATCTATCTAAAGGTCAGTCTATCATTCTAAAAAAAGTACTACCCGAACCTGAAAAGTACCATCCATCTTTTGCTACATTTTTTAATGCAGGATAGGCAAGAAGTGCAGCGGCATAGAGGTCATTGAGCATTACAGGATCATATTTGCTTTGCAGTAATGTTTTGGAGTCCATAGCGTCCCAGCCAAAAAATGAACATACAGTAATGTCATCCAATAAATGTTCTTTAAATGTTTTGTAGACCAAAGAGGTGTCACAAGGTATATCTGGCGTATAAAGTTCTAAAGCCAACGGTTCTTCCTCAAATGGCTCCACAACTTCACCAAAGCCAGATACATTTGCACAAGGATAGTTATAGATAAAAAAAGGTAAGTCCGCCCCTATAGTGCTGCCTATTTGGGCAAGTTCTTTTGTACTTATCATCAGGTTACATATCTCTTTTACCAGACGCATAAAAGCTGCCCCATCAGAGCTGCCACCACCCAATCCCGCTTGGCTGGGTATACGCTTGGTGACAACAACTTTATGTGCATAAAAAAAATTCAGTATATCCAGATCACCTGTATAGTCGTTTAGTGCCTTGTATGCTTTATATATAGTGTTAGACTCTAATGGTATATTCTCACAACCTTCTATGGTAAACGTTTCACACTCACAGGGTACAAAAGTAATGGTATCATACAGTTCTTCTACACGCATAAAACGAGAAATCAGCGTATGATAACCATCTTTATGCCCTGTAATTTTTAAAAATATATTTACTTTTGCATGGGCTTTGATACTGTAGCCCAAATCATTTTTCTCTATAATGATTTTATCTGCACGTGAATTGTTATGTTGTTTATTTTTCACTTTTGGAAGCGTACCTTCTTCCCAGTATCCACCCTCATCACCACCAGCAAAACCACCCATAAAATAAACCTTTTTAATAAGTATTATACTATAGGTAGCTATAAAAATAAGTGTAAAAGAAAAAAGAATACTTCATTGAATAATATAACATACTGAGATTATTATAATTAAATCTATAAATTTACTTGACTTTAATAGTTGTTTTGGTTAGAATATATCATAATAAATATAAGTACTTTTAAAAACCCTGGTTTTATACACTGAATGAAGTCATTTATCTTCTGAGAGATTTTGTCTCCCCAAGAATTGTTAATCTCCTGAGTATGGCTATTGTATAGTGGAGCTAGGGTTTCTAAAAGTACTTACCAAAGAGGGAGCAGGTATGTCAGAAGACAAACTATTGGCTACATCGACATTGGTATCATGTCCTATATCTAGTAGAAGAGTAGATGCAAATATGATACGTGTTATCTCTTTTCAGGTGGCACTTTTTACAGTGATTCTTCTTCTTACACAGGAAAGTTTTTTTGCATGGGTATTATTTTTTGACTTTATAATGCGAACACTCCGTCTATCAAGGTTTAGTCTATTTTATTTTATCGGTCAATTTGTATTGACTCTCTGGGGAGTTGCACCTAAACTTTGCGATGAGTCTCCTAAACGTTTTGCTCTTTACATGGGGCTTGTTATCTCTATGGTTTTAGTGCTTTTGTTTGTTGTAGGGTTTACTTCGGTTGCTATGGTTATAGCCACCATTTTATTTGTATGTGCATTACTCGAAACACTATTGGACTTTTGTATAGGATGTAAGATATACTATGGTTTACAATTACTTAGGGGAGTATGGGAAAATGATAGGAATTTCAAGTAAGACAGTTTACGCAGTAGCAGCACTGCAGGAATTAAGTACAATTCAAAAAGATGAAGTACTCAAGATAAAAGAGATAGCTTCCAATGCATGCATACCTCAAAACTTTTTAGAACAGATACTACTGGAACTTAAAAAACAAGGTTTGCTTACAAGTATCAAAGGAGCATACGGAGGTTACAAGCTTGCCTGTGACTTGAAGGATATTACGCTTAAAGATGTTATTCTTATTCTTGAATCAGATAGTTTTACTGATATATGTAAAACTGACAATGCAGGTCTAAAGCTCTTTTGGGAAGATTTAAAAGAGAATGTAAGAGCAGCATTTGATATCCCACTTTCTGAACTTAAAAATTATCAACTAAAAGCCAATAAATCACTTAATTACTCTATCTAGGAAAAGCAATGAACAACATTAACTTTGATTATTTCAATACACTATTGGTACATTCAGTAGGATCTAGCACAGGTCCTATAGCACCTACTATAGCACCTTCTGCTGCTTTTGGTTATGAAGATGCCCAGGAAGCAGAGAGTATTTTTGCTGCACAGGTAAATAAACCACT
>JALWME010000057.1 GCA_027083995.1 Sulfurovum sp. | reverse complement strand
GAAGCAAATGAGGGCGCTATTAAAATAGCACGTAAGTATGGTGAGACGAAGTTTGATAACAAACGATATAAGGTGATTACGTTAGAGCACTCTTTTCATGGACGTACCATTACTACAGTGAAGGCTACAGGACAAGAGAGTTTTCATACGCCACATTTTTCTCCATATCCAGATGGCTTTAGCTATGAGAAATCTATAGCTGATGTCTATCATGCTATAGATGATGAAACGGTAGCTGTATTGATTGAACTTGTACAAGGCGAAGGTGGTGTACAGCCTTTTGAAAAAAGTGATATACAAAAATTAGCACGACACTTAAAAGAGAAAGATATTTTACTCATTGTTGATGAAGTGCAAACAGGTGTTTACAGAACAGGAGAGTTTTTGGCTTCCAATCTCTATGAGATAGAACCCGATATTATCACCCTTGCCAAAGGTCTTGGTGGTGGTGTACCCATAGGTGCAGTGATGACGAAGCACAAAGATGTACTGAGTGCAGGTGATCATGGGAGTACTTTTGGTGGTAACTATTTAAGTACAGCCGCAGGATTGGTAGTATTGGATATATTGAAAGGTATGTATGAGAATGGCTTGATAGATGAGACGCTACTCTATTTTGCAGAGAAACTAAGGGCAATAGCTTTAAAATATGAAAATCTCTTTGAAAAAGAGGTAGGCTTGGGGCTTATGCGAGGACTTCGTGCGAAGAGTGCCAAGATACAGCAAACTGTTATCAAAAATGCTTTGGCAGAGGGCTTAGTCGTGCTGAAAGCAGGACGGAATACGGTGCGTTTTCTTCCGAGTATTACTATCTCCAAGAATGAAATAGATGAAGGGTTCAAGCGTTTTGAACAAGCTGTTAATATGGTAAAGTTATGAAGCAAAGCATTATAAGTATTACTACGGTAATAGGCGTACGTAAACTATTATATTTTATAGTCTCACTTAGTTTATTGGCCTCTACTTTTGGTATGGCAGATGAGTTAAGTGATATACTTTCAAGCAATAAAAATATACTTTTTGACTATGAATTTCAATCCAATACAGCACAGAGTGATACCCTTGAGAACTCTTGGATAAATCCTATTATGCTTCAGTACTCTAAAAGTTACTCTACGCAGTTTACTGATCAAACAGTGCAAACAGGTAGCTTTACTGTAGGCATAGACCAACCCATTTTTAGGTCTGGAGGGATATATTTTGCTATTAAGTATGCCCAAGCACTTAGAGGTGTAAATGATACTAGTATAGAACTTAAAAAAAGAGAGACTATAGGACAAGCAGTAAAACTTCTTTTTCAAATAAAAAAGACGAAATTACTCCAAAAAAAACAAAAACTGCTCATAAAGAATGACACGATAGATATTCGTCAAAAGCGTGAAAGCTATGAAGCAGGGCTTATGGATAGTAGTTTTTTGGATCAAGCTATACTCAAACGTAGTCAAGATGAAACCCAAATGTTAGAAACTAAAACAGCATTGATGGGGTTAGAACAAAGTTTTTCACTCTTAAGTGATAAGGACCCTCATACATTGAAATTACCTAAGCTTAAACTTATTTCTGCAGAACGCTATAGAGGTGCCAACTTGGAACTGGTACGGGATAAACTAAGAGCTAAAGAGAAAGGCTACAATGCAAAAATGACTTGGGCAAAGTACATGCCTTCTGTTTCTGTACAAGCTAGATATACAGATGCAGATTTAAATCCACTCTTTGCACGTCCTGGGCTTGAAGAGAAGTATTTTACCTATGGATTTAGTATTTCAATGCCAATTAATATCAATATGTTTTCAGATATTGAAGCTTCAAAAGTGGCACATTTAAAAGCACAAACAGAAGTGATAGAGCGAAAAAGCAGCATAGATTCAGAATACAAACTCATTCAAAATAAACTGCGTATTATGGACCAAAAAATTAAGCTGGCAAAAAAGGATGAGAGACTCTACCTGAGACTCTACAAAACGACAAAAAATCTAGAACGTGCAGGGGAAAAAACATCTTTTGATACAGCTATGATGCGCAACTCCTTGGAGATACGCAAATTAGATCAAAAAATTTATAGACTTGATAAACAGATAGAGCTTATAGAGTTATATACCAAGGTAGCAAATGCGTATTAATTTTTCAGAATATATGAGACAGTGGCTCTACTCAGATGAGGGGTATTACAAAAAATTTAAAGAGATTGGTAAGAAGGGGGACTTTTATACAGCTGTAAGTACCAGTAGTTTTTTTGGTGCGAGTATAGCGAATTATTTTTATACCTTACTACAAGATAAAAAAGCAGATAAGAATGGTTGGCTTATAGAAGTAGGTGCTCATAAGGGATATCTGCTTTGTGACATGATACAGTGGCTTTATACCTGTGATACATCTTTGGTAAAAACGTTGAAATTTGGTATAGTAGAGCGTCAACCAGAAGTACGTAAAGCACAACTTGCATATATACAAGAGCGTTTTGGTAATGATATAGAGATTACACATTTTTCAGATATTTCTGAAGTGGATGTTAACTATGCTTTTGTCGTAGCCAATGAAATTTTTGATGCTTTTGCCTGTGAGCTTTTAAAAGATAAAAAGATAGCAAAGGTAAATAATCATACTATAGAGTGGGAAGACGCACCTGAAGAGATATTGTCATGGGCAGTTACACACCATTTAAATCAAGGTGAAGTGGCTGTTGGCTATGAAGATTTTGCTAGACATATGGCATCAGGTATTAAGAAGTGTGACTTTGTGACTTTTGATTATGGTGAAAAATATGTACGTAATGATTTTTCTATACGGGTATATAGAAAACATGAGGTATTTCCTCTGTTTGATAAGGATTTAGTGCTTGAAAAATCTTTTCAAAAAGATGATATTACCTATGATGTGAATTTTGGACATATAAACGAAGCATTTACAGATGCAGGTTTTAAAGAAGAAATATATGAAACACAGGCACGTGCACTCATACGTTTTGGAATAATCGATATTTTAGAGCAATTTTCAAAACAAACAACACCTGCAAGGTATGCTTCAGAGGCAGATAAGATTAAAACACTTATATCACCCACGATGATGGGTGATAGATTTAAGATGGTATATTTTAGAAAATAAGTTTGTTTATTTCATAGCCTTAAGCATTTTACATCTTTTAATAGATCCTGCTTCTCCACCAAACATTTGTGTATATTTGTCAAACTTAGCTTGACCAATCATGGCAATACATTCTGCCCTTCCTATAGTAGTATTTTCTGTAGTTGGAGTCGCTGTCTCCATTTTTGCTACCTTGGTAGGTTTTTTATCTTTGGTTGCTCCTGGATACATATACCCAGCACTATAGTTATTGTCTTCAACTTTTTTTAATTTGATATTTTTTTTGGGTGCTTGTGGAATTGCTCTCGCTTTGGCTCTTGCTCTCGCTTTGGCTCTTGCTCTTGCTTTGGCTCTTGCTCTTGCTTTTTTTGCATCAAGAGCCTTTTTTAATGCTTCGATCTGAAGTTTTTGTTGCTGAATACGTAATGCCTGCTGAGCATTTGTATTTTGTAGTTGTGTATGCGAATTACATCCTGAGAAGAAAATAAGTGTCAGAGCTATAGCTAACCATAATTTCATAAGTATCCTTTTGTTTTTAATGTTGTATTGTAATATAATCTGAAGATTATTACAACAGTATATTAGACAATAACCACTATTGCAATAGCAAAACCACCATCATGTGATATAGAAAGCGAAGCACTTTTGATATTGTGGATTGTTTGAGCCGTGGGGGTCAAAGTAAATGATGGGGCACCTTTTTTATTTTTAGTAATAGTAATATCGTGAAATGACAACTCTTTACCTATGCCACATCCCAGTGCTTTGGAGATAGCTTCTTTCGCAGCCCATAGCCCAGCTATTGATTCTAATTTTTGGATACGTTTAATTTCACTCTCATTGAGAAACTTATTTTTAAACGTGTCACCAAATTTTTCTAATGCTTTTTCTATTCTTTTGATTTGTATAATATCTGTTCCAATTTTCATGCAATATTATATCAGCTACATCCACTCAACTACTTTAGAGACTTCATCTGCTATAAAACATTTAATATTTGTTTGTTCCATGGGTTTGTTTGGAATGACAGCTTTTATAAATCCTTGGGTTTCCATCTCCTTAAGTCTTTGTCCAAGACCTGAGACTTCGCGTATCTCACCTGTAAGGCTAACTTCTCCTAAAAAGAGTGTTTCAGAACTTAATTTTCTGTTTCTATATGAACTTAGTATGGCTGCGATGATAGCTAAATCAGCAGAAGGTTCATTTACTTTAATGCCCCCAGAGATATTGATAAAAACATCATACGTACCCAAAGGCAAGTCTAACTTTTTTTCCAGCAAGGCTAAAAGCATACCCAAACGGTTGTTGTCAAAGCCAGTAGAACTTCTTTTTGCATGTCCATAGGACTCTGATACAAGGGCTTGCACCTCTACGATGATAGGTCGACTTCCTTCCATAATGACAGTGAGTGCAGAGCCTGATTGTAGTTTATCTTTGTTGAAAAATTTGCCTGCCATAGATTTTGCATCATTGAGTCCCTCTTTATTCATCTCAAAGATACCCACTTCATTGGTGGCACCAAAGCGGTTTTTAAATCCTCTTAAAAGTCTAAGTTCAGTGTTTACATCCCCTTCAAAATATAAAACTGTATCTACCATATGTTCAAGTACTCTAGGTCCTGCTATGGAACCATCTTTGGTGATGTGTCCTATGATAAATATAGGAATATGTAGTGATTTCGCAATACGCATAAGGTCAAAAGTGATAGTTCTTACTTGAGTAACTGACCCAGGAGCCGAAGGTATCTCTTCTGAATAGAGTGTTTGTATAGAATCGATAACGATGAGTTCATAGGAGTGATTGTTTATTTCAGAAATGACAGAACTTAGGTTAATTTCAGGGAGTAAGTATAGGTTGTCATTGTTGGCTTTTAGTCTATTGGCACGGAGTTTTATCTGCCCTGCTGACTCTTCTCCTGAGACATAAAGTACTTTTTTATTCTCTCTTGCAAGATTGCCTGCTATTTTTAGTAATAATGTGGATTTTCCTACTCCTGGACTGCCACCTATAAGTGTAAGTGAGCCTGGTACAATGCCACCACCTAAAACCAAGTCAAGTTCACGACTTCTTGAAGAAAAACGTGTGATATTATCTTCTTCTATTTGCGTGATAGGTTTTGCTTTTTGTATGTTTGAAGATGTACTTGACGTACTCTCTTTGAGGAATTTTATTTGATCAGAACTGAGTTCAATCATACTTTCCCATTCGTTGCAAGAGGTACACTTCCCCATCCATCTTGGAGATTGAAATCCACATGATTGACACTCAAAGAGTGTTTTTTTCTTTGCCATTTTTTTACCTTTTTACTCTGTTTTGTTGTATTGTATGCTAAATATTCAAACAGAGGTAAAAACATGTCATATTGACATGTTTTTACGATTTTAACTCTTTTAGATATAATTTCTCAAAGGATAAACAGTGACACTCAATACAGTAAAACAATTACTTTATGGACTTTATTTGACCAATAGTTTTGGCTATAGACTTAGAAAAACAGATGACCCCATGGAAAAAAAAAGACTAAGGTTGAACTATTCTAAAGCCCAACTAGAGACGTTACATATTACTGTTAAGGTTGAGAACGAAGAAAAACTGCCAATAAATGGACAATATTTGGTAGTAGTCAATCATAGAAGTATCATAGACCCTCCTATCACCGAAGTGGCATTAAAAGATACAGATATCTTTGGACCATGGGTATCAAAAAAAGAGCTTTATAACTCTTTTTTCTTTGGGCTTTTTGTACGCAATGCGGGCTCTATACTTT
>JALWME010000056.1 GCA_027083995.1 Sulfurovum sp. | reverse complement strand
ATGCCTTCTCTGCAGTTACAAAAACTGATGGAAATATGGAACAGACACTAGGACACCTAAAAGATTTACTCTCCTCCAATATCAATGATAAAAAAAAGAACAATCTCGTAAAAAACGCTGATGAACTCAGCAAAATGGAACAGGAAATTATAGATGCTTTCAATAATAAACAATTTGAACTTGATTTCAGACCCCTTGTAAATACCAAAACCAATCAAATTGAGATATATGAAATTGCAACTAAGCTGATTTCACAGCATCAAAAAAAGATTTTACCTAGAGTCTATCTTCCGATTATCAATAGATTGAGTATGGGCATACACTATGATCTCGCTCTTTGTAAACATATTATAAAAATCTTGCCCCTTATAGATGACACCATCTCTTTAACCTTTAACCTTTCACCTTTTTCATTAAGAAATGCATCATTTCAAGAAAAGTTTTTTACACTATTGGATACACACAATATAAACTCCTCAAGATTAATTATCCAACTTTATGAACGCAAAACCCATCATGATCTCTCAGGCTACTTTAAAACACTCAATATCTTTAGAGCTAAAGGTATACGTATCTGCATTGATAATTTTGGATCTTCAAATGCCTCTATGGAATATATGAAACATTTTAAATTTGATATGGTACAGTTTGACCGAGATTATGTAAGCCATCTTGATGATACTACCAATCTTGCCATGCTTAGTTCACTCATCACCATGTCAAAAGATTTACAGATACAAACCGTTGCTAAATGGGTAGATAAAGAGGAGCAAAAGCATATATTAAAATCTCTAGGTGTAGACTATCTCCAGGGATTTGGTATAGCCAAGCCTATCTGCGAACAAGAAATTATCGATAGATATAACTAAAGGAAGCTTATGAAATACGGTGCAAAAGAGATAAAAGAATTCAATATCAATAATGAAGAAAACTTTTGGCCCAACGAACATAAAAAAAACTATACAATAAATATAGAGTTGCCTGAATTTATGTGCCTTTGTCCCCGTTCAGGTTATCCTGATTTTGCCACGATTTCACTCATGTATACACCCAATGAAAAGGTTATTGAACTAAAAGCTCTCAAACTATATATTAACTCCTTTATGTCGCGTCATATCTCTCATGAAAATGCTGCAAATGAAATCTATGATACACTTTTTACAAAACTAAAACCAAAGTCTATAAAACTAAAAGCAGACTTTAATCCTAGAGGGAATGTGCATACAGTCATTGAAATAGACAGTAGTAAAAACCAATAAAACTTCTCAAAAGTATGTCAATATGACATACTTTCATCACTTTTTGTCAAAATAGATTATCATTACACTTAGATAAGCACTAAGGAGTCCCATGATACACTTTTATGATGTCATGCAACGCATACAACAAATTCTCAAAGTTATACATAAAAAAGATAAGATATTTGACAAAGAAATTGCCTTTGCTCTAGCATTGGAGCCTCAATACTTTGCCGTCATTAAAAGACGGGAAAAAATACCTTATGAATCTATAGCCTACTTTGCAAAAGCACACAAGATTAATATGAATTGGATACTCTTAGCACAAAAGCCTCAGTATTTGACCTGAGTAAAATTTATAGCTATAATAAAAAGTAACAAAATATTACAAAAAGGAAAAAGTATGGCAACAAAAGCTGAAAAATTAGCTCTTTATAAAGCAGCAAACAAAGAATTAGGTCTTGGATTATCAGATGAACTTATAGAGAAAGTAACCACAGGTTTAGGTCCTGTCATTTACAATACAGATACAGAACTTGTCTCATGTTCTGACCAGTCTGAACTTGACACTGTAAAAAATGGTTTTTTACGTAAAAAAATTGGTGTCCCCGTAGATGATGCAAAATATGATGCAGCACTTAAAAAAGTATGTGAAAAAATGGGAAGTTCCAATAGAAGTAAATATAGAGCTCTATTTTATGCACTACTTACCGTAGAATTTGGGAAAGAATCCGTTTACGCATAACTATAAAACTGCTATATCTTTATAAACAGGATATAGCACTTCTCATCATCATTTTTACCAAACCCTACTATCTCCATATTTTTATACTGTGCATTCACTTCCATTCTAAGCTCATACATCATAGCATCCATATCAAGTATCAAAAGAGAGGGGATAAGTGTACCTATAGTCACTCTTATGTCACTACCATCTATTTTAAAGAGAAGTTGTCTCTTCTGTTCATTCAAAATAAATAAATTTAAAGGTGCCTCACCTGCATATACAAGTTTACTGTTATCCTCAACATCCTCTTTTAACAGACCCGCCATCACCACATACTCCTCATGGTTCCCTATCTGCTCACGTACATCTTCTATGAGATCTATGATGAATTTCATTGTGTTTCCTTTAAATACTATTGTATGCTAATTTGAATCGATAAAATTAAAATAGAATAATACTAAAATTATGAAATAGTTAAGATTTTTTTGAGTTGTATTCAGATTTGAATGTTTGGGTAAAGGAGCTTACGTAGGTAAGTGCACCCCACTTACGCTTTAGCGACGGAGGGCATCGGAATTTAGTTCCAGAACTGCACCCATCCCATAAAGATGAGTGCAAATCAAAGAAATATTAACTATTTCTTTTTTCGATGATTTCCTTGGCTACGTTCTGTGGCACCTCTTCATAGTGGTCAAACTCCATCGCATACGTTGCACGACCTTGCGTCATTGAACGTAGGTCAGTTGAGTAACCAAACATCTCTGAAAGTGGTACAAATGCATTAACGATTTTGTTTCCAGCTCTGTCATCCATACCAGATACTTGACCTCTACGTTTAGCAACATCACCGATAACATCACCCATAAAGTCTTCTGGTACTTCAACTTCTACTTTCATCATTGGCTCCAAGATAACAGGATTGGCTTTTTTACAACCTTCTCTGAATCCCATAGAACCTGCAAGTTTAAATGCCATCTCAGATGAATCTACATCGTGATAACTTCCGTCATACACAGTAACTTTTACATCCTCAACAGGGTATCCTGCTTGAATACCTCTTTGCATTGCTTCTTGTACCCCTTTGTTCACAGGCTGGATAAACTCTTTTGGAATCACCCCACCTTTCACCTCATCCACAAACTCATAACCAAATCCTGGTTCTTGCGGCTCAATACGAAGATATACATGACCAAACTGTCCACGACCACCTGACTGTTTTGCATATTTGTACTCTTGGTCTACTGCTTGTCTAATCGTTTCACGGTATGCAACCTGAGGTGCACCCACTTCAGCTTCTACTTTAAACTCTCTTTTCATTCTATCTACAAGAATTTCAAGGTGAAGTTCACCCATTCCTGAAATAATAGTCTGACCAGACTCTTCATCTGTAGCCACACGGAAAGATGGATCTTCAGCTGCAAGTTTACCAAGTGCCAGTCCCATTTTTTCTTGATCGGCTTTTGTTTTAGGCTCAACAGCTACAGAGATAACTGGCTCAGGGAAGTCCATTCTTTCAAGCACTACTTTATCTTTGTCAGAACAGAGTGTATCCCCTGTAGTTGTATTTTTAAGACCAACAACCGCACCGATTTCACCTGCATAAATCTCTTGTACTTCTTCACGCTTAATCGCATGCATTTTCATGATACGACCGATACGTTCTTTTTTCTCTTTAGTAGAGTTAAGTACGTAAGAACCAGACTGTAAAGAACCACGGTATACACGGATAAATGTCAATTGACCAACAAATGGATCTGTCATAATCTTAAATGCCAATGATGCAAACTCACCATCGTCAGTAGATTCAACAACCACTTCCTTGTCTTCATCCTCCATCTCAGTACCTCTAATAGCAGGTGCTTCAACTGGAGATGGAAGATATGCAACAACAGCGTCAAGTAGTGTTTGAACACCTTTATTTTTAAAAGCAGTCCCTGGAAGCATTGGCACAACATGCATACCAATACATGCAGCCTTGATACCAGCTACAATCTCATCTTCGGTGAGTTCTTCACCTTCCATGTATTTTTCCATAAGCTCATCGTTACCGTCAACTTCAGAGATACCTTCGATAAGCTTTTCTCTCCACTCATCAGCTTGTTCTTGAAGTTCAGCACGGATTGGCTGCACATGATAGTTAGAACCCATCTCTGCATCAGTATCCCATACAACTTCTTGCATTTTGACTAAATCTACAACACCCTCAAAGTTCTCTTCAGCACCAATTGGAAGTTGGATAACAAGAGGATTACCTTTAAGTCTGTCTCTGATTTGTCTTTCAACTTCCAAGAAATCAGCACCCGTTCTGTCCATTTTGTTAACAAACACAAGCGAAGGCACACCATAACGGTTTCTTTGTCTCCATACAGTCTCTGATTGTGGCTGAACCCCACCAACAGCACAAAATACAGATACCGCACCATCAAGCACTCTCATAGAACGTTCAACTTCAATAGTAAAGTCAACGTGACCTGGAGTATCTATAATATTGATTTGCTTACCTAACCACTCACATGTAGTAGCAGCTGAAGTAATGGTAATACCTCTTTCTTGCTCTTGCTCCATCCAGTCCATCGTTGCAGCACCATCATGTACTTCACCAATCTTGTGTTCCACACCTGTATAGAATAAAATTCTTTCTGTTGTTGTTGTTTTACCTGCGTCAATGTGTGCAGCAATACCAATGTTTCTTACATCTTCAAGTTTATGCGTTCTTGCCATAACTTACTTCCTTACCATCTGTAGTGGGCAAATGCTTTGTTAGCTTCTGCCATTTTGTAAGTATCTTCTTTCTTCTTGAAAGCAGCACCTTTTTCAGTTGCAGCGTCCATAAGTTCATTACTTAAGCGCTCCATCATAGTTCTTTCGTTTCTTTTTCGAGCCGCATCTACTATCCATCTAATCCCTAAAGACTGTTGTCTTACTGGTCTTACTTCGATTGGTACTTGGTAAGTTGCCCCACCCACTCTTCTAGATTTTACTTCCATAACAGGCTTGACATTATCCATCGCTTTGTTAAATACGTCAATACCTTTTTCACCAGATTTTGATTCAATTCTCTCTAACGCAGAATACATAACTTTCTGTGCCACTGATTTTTTACCATCCAGCATGACTGCATTGATAAATTTTGTTAATACTTTAGAACCATATACTGGATCTGGCAGTACTGGTCTAACAGGAGCTTTTCTTCTTCTCATTGTTCTTCCTTCAATTTTGTAAATTTACTCAAAAATTCTCAATGAATTTCTGCTTTTGCTTCTCAGTCACTGACTGATACTCAATGTTGTTCAGCTCTTACTTTTGACAGCTCTCTGCTGAAGAGAACCCAGTATTTCTTTCTACTTCTTAGGTTTTTTTGTACCATATTTAGAACGTGCAACTGTTCTACCTTGAACACCTGATGCATCCAATGCACCACGAACGATGTGATACTTCACACCAGGTAAATCTTTAATCCTTCCTCCACGTACAAGTACGATAGAGTGCTCTTGGAGGTTATGACCTTCACCACCGATGTATGAGATTACTTCAAATCCTGATGTCAATCTAACTTTTGCAACTTTTCTAAGTGCCGAGTTAGGTTTCTTTGGCGTTGTTGTGTAAACTCTAGTACATACGCCTCTTCTTTGAGGACATTTTACGAGTGCAGGTGATTTAGATTTTTTCACTTGCTTTTTACGTTCTTTACGAATCAATTGGTTAATTGTAGGCAAATCGTTTTCCTTTAATGTATTTCCATTCTCTATGGATTAGTTTGAATTGAATCTGGTTTTTACACCATAGTTAAACACTTCAAAAAGTACTTACATATGGTATACAGAGACAAAAATGGAGGCATATTATATCGAAAAATTCTTGGTTTTTTCTTATATGCATATTGCTTCCTTGCACTTGCATAATTTAAATCCCGCAGGGTAGGTCACACCCACCACGTAAGACAACATACATACAGTCAAAATCTTGCCGTAA
>JALWME010000055.1 GCA_027083995.1 Sulfurovum sp. | reverse complement strand
TAAGTGTGACTTTTGATGATTCAAAGACGACTGGAGTAGACTGGTCTCAACTCTATGGACTACAAAATTTTACTATTAACTCTTTGTCTATGGCACAAAGAAATATTTCATCTTTTACATTTGATAACATAGAAGGTATAAAAGAAACAGAGTTTGCAGAAGGTACTAGACCAAGAAATGCACAGCTGGTGAATATTACTGGAAATGCAAAAGTATCTGAAGTGGTAAAGTTTCTTGGCACACAAGGTGATGTGAAAGCTATTTCAAGTCCTAGAGTGATGACATTAAACAATCAGCCAGCACTTATATCTGTAGGTAGAGAATTATTTTATAAAATACAATCTAGCACTACAGCAAGTGGACAAGGTGGTGCAGTAGCTGCACAAGGAGAACAAATCAGTTCTGTATTTGCAGGTATATTACTAGATATTACTCCAGAAATAGGTTTGGATGGAATGATTACATTAAAGATAAATCCTTCAGTGTCTGATACTGTAGGTGCAGTAAGTAACAATAATGGAACAGCAAGAGATATCCCACCAGACTTAATCAGACGTCAAATTGCTTCTGTGATTAAAGTAAGAGATGGGCAACATGCTATATTAGGTGGATTGATTTCATCTAAATCTGGATACAAAGTAAATAAAATTCCATTGTTAGGTGATTTGCCACTGTTAGAATATGCTTTCAAAAGTGAAGAAAAAATCAATACTGTAGAAGAGTTGGTTCTTATTATTACTCCACATATTGTTAAAAATTCTAAGTCAGTATCACTAAAAGATTTAGGGTATACCAAGCTTAATGAAAAGTAGATATGAAGATGCAAAAAATGTATTCATTGATTCTATAGATATTGATGACTACATTGAGTTACCCTCTTCGGTTACAGCCTATAAGCAGTTAGAGCATAGTATGCAGAAGCCATTGAAGATGATTCTTCTTTTTGGTAGACCAGGTACAGGAAAGAGTATTCTTCTTAACCGTCTTGCAGAAAAATTAAAACACCAAAAAGAGATACACTACTTTGATACACCTGCTACAAATGAAAAAGAGTTTTTTCATAAATTATTTAAAGTACTTACCAAACAAGATTTACCACATAACACAGAAGTAAATTTCTCAGCTTTAGTCAATTTTTGCAAAAACCTAAGAGGCAAAAGAGAGATTGTCATTTTACTAGATGAAGCACAGATGTATGGTGCAGGCATGATGGAAAAAATAAGGCTTATTTCTGATAGTCGTGCTGTCAAATTTGTCGTTTCGTTACATAAAACAGAAGATGAAGATTTGATTGCAAAAGAACATTTTCAATCCCGAATTTGGGAAATTATTGAACTTAAGAATGCTACACATATAGACCAAACAGCATATATCCATAAAAAACTTTTAAAAAAGAATCTTTTTGAAATAGCCAACAGTATTAAAGAAAAAGATATGAAACTCATACATACTTTTACAAAAGGAAATTTTAGAGAATGTAATAAATTGATTTTTACTATTTTTGAAATTTGTGAATTTTATGATAAAAATGAACCATCTAAAATTAACTATCAGCATATTCCTCAACGTGTTATTGAAATGGCTGCATTAAAATTAGGATATATTCATGTATGATATAAAGCCATTGGAAGAAGAGTGGAAGAAATATCATAGAAAAAAACGTAGGCCGGTATATCTTTTTTTCTTTTTACTTCTTGGACTTTTAGGTGGGATATTTGCATTTTTAAACGTAAAAGAGTTTAAAATACCTAATTTTTCAACTCAAAACAGTAGTAAACAATCTAGTGATATAACTACTGCAAAAGGAGGAGAAGTTTTACTGAATGATGCATTGTATACACTGCAAGTCAATAAAGTTGAAGTGATTGAAAATATAAAGCCTCCAGTACAAATGAAAGTGGCGAGAAACACAGTAGAACCTGCACCTACTTTACCTATTGTAGACAATATACCTGTATTGGAAATTATAGAAAAACCCAAACCAAGAAAAAAACCTAAAAAAGTAGCTAGAAAGCCAAAAATCATAAAAGACAAACCACGTAAAAAAATGCATTTAAATATTATTGAATCTTCCAGTGTCAGTGCATATAAAGATGTGGAAAAACGTTTTTACGAGTCAAGAGACACGGATGATTCACTGTTCTTGGCAAAAAGTTATTATAGAAAAGGTAAATACAAAAAAGCTGAGTATTGGGCGTTACAAACCAATAAAGTAAATAGTAATATTGAAGAGAGTTGGATTATTTTTGCACAATCAAAACTCAAGTTGGGACGTAGAAATGAGGCAATAAGTCTATTGACCAATTATCTGAAACGTAGTAATTCGAACCGTATAAGAAGTTTGTTATATAAATTAAAGAAAAATTAGGAGGATATTTATGGTAAAACTTATTGAAATGATGCTTAAAGAAAAGCTTATTACCAAAGATGCAATATCTACACTGGTAAAAAGTAGACCCCCTAAAAAAATCTCTTTTGCAAATCTTATAGCTGAAGAGATGATTGATTTACATTCTGTAGAAATATTTTTGGCAAAGAAAGTAAGACAGGGTGTTATTACATTGGCACACTTGGAAAAAATAGAGGGCATTGATATTGTTCCTATTATTGAAGAGGTTGCAAAAGCTTTAAATGTTTCATATGTTGATTTGGATGAAGTTGAAATTGACATGAGACTTTTTTCTAAAGTACCCTATAAGCAATTATTAAAGTACAATATTATTCCTATTGAAGAGAATGACCTACATGTGCAGATTGTCTTTGATGATCCTTTGGATATGGCTGCACAAGATGCGATTCAAAGACTTTTTCCTAAAAAGCCTATACGTATTGCCATTTCTAAACCCAAGCAGATTCAACAACACTTACAACGTTTGGAAATCAATGAGAGCATTAAAGGGTTAGTCTCAGATATACGAAAAGATTTAAATGATGGTGGAACAGAAGAGGAGAGTGATGAATCTCCAGCCGTTTTAAAACTTATTGATATATTATTGAAATCGGCGATTTATACTGGGGCTAGTGATATACATGTGGAAGCTGCTGAAATTTCTTGTATCGTTAGAGTAAGAGTCGATGGTATGTTGAGGCAGAGTTTTACTTTTGATAAAGATATATTTAATCCTTTATCGTCTAGGTTAAAACTGCTTTCCAATTTAGATATTGCTGAAAAAAGAAAACCACAAGATGGAAGGTTTTCTGCTACTATTTTACAAAAAGAGTATGACTTTAGGGTCTCTACCTTGCCAACCATTAATGGTGAATCAATTGTTATGCGTATCCTGGATAAAACAAAAGCTATGATTAAATTAGAAGAAGCGGGGATGAGTAAACTCTGTTATGATAGATTTTCTGAAGCCATTAAAGTCCCTTATGGAATAGTATTGGTAACAGGACCTACGGGTTCAGGTAAGACAACTACGTTATATGGAGCAATCAATGCCATTAAAGATGTAAAAGATAAAATTATTACAGTTGAAGACCCAGTAGAGTATCAAATGGCAGGACTTCAGCAGGTGAATGTACGAGAGAGTGTTGGTTTGGGATTTGCGGATGCATTAAAATCCATACTTAGACAAGATCCAGATAAAATTATGATTGGTGAGATACGTAATACAGAAACACTTAGAATAGCGATACAAGCAGCACTTACAGGACACTTGGTACTTTCAACACTGCATACAAATGATGCCATTTCATCTATTTCAAGAATTTTGGATATGGGTATAGAGGAGTACTTGGTATCAGGAGCTTTGGTTGCCATACAAGCACAAAGACTTGTGCGTAAAATATGTACCCACTGTAAAGTAGAAACGACATTAGAACCAAGTCTGCTAAAGGATGTACAGCAGTATCTACCCGACAATCCTGTTTTTTATAAAGGTGAAGGCTGTAAAGAGTGTGGGCATAGTGGGTACAAAGGTAGAGAAATGATTTCAGAAGTATTAACAATCTCTGAAACCTTAGCCCGGATGATAGCAAGGGTCGCATCTAAAGAAGAGTTGACTAACCAGGCACTAGAAGAGGGGTTTATTACGATGTTTGAAGATGGTGTGCAAAAAGCATTGTCTGGTGCTTCAACAATAGAAGAAATTTACAGAGTTGCGAGGTTATAATGAAATATTTTAATGTTACTGTGATGGATAAGGGAAAAAAACGTTTAGAAATGATAAAGGCCGAAAACCGTATATTGGCAGTTAAATTAGCTAAAAACAAGTTTCCTACAACGATGATTATACGGGCCGTTGAAACTTCTGCACCTTTGGAAGATGGGTTTGCAGAACTGATAAGTTCAATGCAGAAATCATTTAAATCTAAAATACCTATTAATGATAAGATATCATCTATTAGACAAATTGCAGTGATGACAGATGCGGGTATAGCCATCAACGATACTTTAACAGATGTTGCAGACAACACGGATAATAAGCAACTTAAAGAGATTTATACCAAAATTAACTCTGATATTAATGCAGGTAACAGTATGTCTGATGCAATGGAACCATATACTGAAGAGTTTGGTCATGTAGCCCTTGCAATGACTAACCTTGGTGAGCGAACAGGTAACCTTTCTGAGTCTTATCACAAGCTTGCAGACATTCTTGAGAATCTTCGTGATAATCAAGCTAAATTTAAAAAAGCTATCAGAGGACCACTTATTACGCTTGCTGCTATGGCTATTGCATTTACTATTTTGATTATGGTAGTTGTTCCTAAATTTAAAGATATTTTTTCTAAGTTTAAAACTGAACTTCCTCTTCCAACACAAATACTTTTAAAACTAGAGTGGGCTTTTTCTAATTATGGTGTATTTATTTTAGTACTTATTATTGGAGGTATTATTGCTATAAAGTATTTTTATAAAAATAATAAAGAGTTCAAATATAGTATGGATAGACTAATGATTCATCCTAGATTTTATCTCATCAATAAGGCGATTTTTCTCTCTACTATGCATAAATATAATTTGGTCTTTGGAGAATTGGTAAAATCAGGCATCCCTGTATCTGAAGCCTTGGATACAGCAGTAGGTATGGTCGACAATGCTGCCATCAAAGAACAATTGTTAACAGTGAATGCCAATATAGGACGGGGTATGAACTTGGCTGAGGCATTTATGATTACAGGATTATATGAAAATATGCTTTTACAGATGATAAAAGCAGGAGAAGCAGGAGGACAGCTTGATGCAATGCTAGATAAAGTCACAAATTATTATGATATGGAGTTTCAAGATTTGATCGATAACCTCTCTGCATATATTGAACCTATTATGATGTTTTTTATTGCAGGACTTGTATTGCTTATGGCACTTGGAATATTTATGCCTATGTGGGATCTTGGAAAAGCTGTTAAGTAGAAAGAAATATTTATAATATATGGTATTTCAAGGCTTTTTCCAAATCTTCAGGAGTATCAATACCAAAACTTTGTGTGTTTACCTCTATCATAGCAATCTTATAGCCATGGTAGAGTGCTCTTAGTTGTTCTAGTTTTTCTATATCTTCTAATGGTGCTGGTGTAAGCATGCAAAAATTACGTAATGACTTTACTGTAAAACCATAAATACCTAAATGTCCTTTATAGGCATCAAAATGATGATCTCTTGGGTAAGGTACTTTTGCACGTGAGAAATACAGAGCAATACCATCACTATCTGTGACAACCTTTACAATATTGGGGTCATCTGCTTCTGGATTTGAAATGGTTTTATAACATGAATTCATCATAATTCGGTCGTTATTTTTATTTTGTTTTGTTAAGTTATAGATGCCTTGGACAACATCTGTTTCTATAAAGGGTTCATCCCCTTGTACATTAATGATTATTTCATTTTCATCAAGATGTAACTTTTGGGCAGCTTCATAAATACGGTCAGTACCACTTTGATGTTTATCTGAGGTAAGAACTGCATGAATGCCGTGCTCTTTGGCGATATCTATCACTTCTTGTGAATCTGTGGCAA
>JALWME010000054.1 GCA_027083995.1 Sulfurovum sp. | reverse complement strand
TGTTTGACGTGTTAAAGAGCCATCTGGCTTCAAGTAGTTCAAAAAGTTTGTTGGTCATCGTAGCAGAGTCTATGGTGATTTTGTTACCCATAGACCAGTTGGGGTGTTTGAGTGCATCTGAAAATGTAGCATCTTTCATTTTGTCTATCTCCCAGTCTCTAAATGCACCGCCACTTGCAGTAATATAGAGCTTTGAGACAGGACGCTCATTGATGAGGTACCATAGTCCAAAATGTTCAGAATCAATCACTGTGATAAGAGACATATCTATGAATGCCCCGGCAACTACAAGAGACTCTTTGTTTGCAAGGGCCACACGTTTACCTAAATTTGTGGCTTTGAGTGTAGGTGCTAGTCCTGTATAGCCTACAAGAGCATTGACAATCAAAGAGCTAGAAGATTCTTCTATGACTGTAAGTATAGCTTCATTACCACAGCGTACATCGTGGTGATTGACTTTGTTTTTGTCAGCTAGGTTTGCAATGACCACAGTTTTGGGTTTATACTCTGCTATTTGTTGGTTGAGTAAATCTATGTTTGAGCCAGCAACCAGTGACTCAATGGAAATATTATAGCGTTTAGCAACGATTAGGGTATTGACTCCAATAGAACCTGTGGAGCCTAAAAGCATGATGCTAGTCATATGAAATCCAATCAGTTGAATAATCCGACTGCTGAAGTTGACAGAGTATCAATGTGGTAAAATGTGCTTGTGCAGGTATGGATAAAATTTGCTTTACAAATTGTATGCTCATTTTACGTCCTAATAAATTTATAAAAACGCTCGTAAAGCAATAACCATCATCGGTGCACCAAACAGATAGCCATCGATTCTATCTAGTATACCACCATGACCTGGTAAAATATCTCCAGAGTCTTTTACATTAGCTTCACGCTTAAGGTAGGATTCAAACAGGTCACCAAATATGGAAGCAGTAGCTGTAACCAGTGTCACAATAAGAGCAGTCCAAAAAGGTGCAATATATAGGCCAATATAGGTACCTAAAAGTGTGGCAATAAAGATACCACCAAATACACCTTCAAGTGTTTTATTGGGAGAGGTATCAGAGAATTTCGTTTTCCCTATGGCTTTTCCTGTAAAAAATGCACCTACATCTGTAAGTGCTACAGTCACAAGTAGCCATAACATAGCCTGTATACCAAAATCCTGGTAGAGAATCAAAAAGAAGAATATGCCAGAAACAGGATAAAGAAAAGGCAATATGAGACGTTTGTCAAAGTTGTGCAAGTATGCTAGACTTGCTGCAAATATGATGGCAATAAGAAAAAACAAATCGTCTGGGTTTGGGTAGAAATATGCGATAAGCCATAAAAGTACAGCCCAAACATATGCCCCTGAAGAAGAAAGTTTGAAAAGTTTCATTGCCTCATAAAAAGAAAAGATATATATAGTACCTAAAAAAGCCCACATTACAAAAAAGTTGTCAATCCAACCGATGAAACCTACTAAGGCTAGCAAGCCTATACCTGTGAGCCAGCGTTGTTGTATGGAAGTTAAGGTTTTCATCTGTTGGGTTCTCCTATTTTAGCGTAAGTGATTATAGCATGCTTTGCGTTAGAGTCGTATTTCCACACCTTCTTTTGTAACTTTGATAGTGTCATATTTGTTGTATAAGACGCTTGATCCTTCTTGGACTTTGACAAATTTACGTTTGGTATAGTCTACTTCATAGTCCCCTGCATTTTTGACAGAAAAATCTACACATAGCTTTGCTGCTGCCTGTATAACTGAGTCTGGTAGGTTTTGTTTGTCGGTGCGTATGATAACATGTGATGAAGGCAGATCTCTTATGTGCATCCATAAATCATTGGCTTTGGCAATAGCAAGGAGTTTTTGGTTTTCGTTAGTGTTGCGACCTACAAATACCTTATAGTCTTCTATCCAAAAGAGTTCTCCCTCTCTTAACTTCTCTTTTTTACGCAGAGACTTGGCACGTTTTGGTACAAGAAGTTCAAGCTCATAGGGTGCATTTGCCTGTTGTAAGGCATGGTAGATATTTTCATAAAAAGCCATCTTGGATGAGAGGTTTTCCTTTTCTATGTGCACATTCTTTGCTTTGGATTTGGCACGTTTTGAGAGGTTAAAATAGTAATCAGGCATACGATTTACTTTTGTATTTTTAGGTAGAGCTATAGTAACTTCCTCTCCTTGGAAATCATATGTTTTAAGCTCAGTATCATAGGGTTTAATCTGATATAGGTTTGATAAGATGAGGTTAGCCATTTCTTTAAATTCAGAGGATTGTTTTTCAAGTTTTTCTTTGTTAGGAAGCTTGTTTAAGAGTTGTTCAATTTTTTTGATTTTTTTAGAAATGGTAGAGCATTTTTGTTTTTTCATTGCTTGTAGTTTTTTAGTTTGGATATCTGTAAACTTTTGCTCCAGATAATTATCAATGTTGTCTATCTCTTGTGTCTCCTCTTTGCGTTCAAAAGGAGGAATAGCCAGAAGCTCCATACCTGGACGAACTATTCTAAAAGAGCTGTCTGTATCTATATGTCTAAGTGCTTCTATGATGACTTCATTTTCATCGATGAGTATGGCATTGGTATTTTTGCCTGTAAATTCTAGTTGTAGATAAATGATTTTGTCTTTGTAACTGCTTTTTGGGGTAATATTAAAACGTAATATCCTATCACCATTTGGTACATCAACAGCTATGAGTTTAGAACCAGAGAGTAGGGTATGCAGTAGTGTATCAAAAGGAGCATTATAGCCTTGTAGCGGTCTTTGACTAGGTGCTTTGCAGATAAAACTGTGTCCTCTTGTCATAGTAAAAAAATAGCTTTCTCTTTTATCAAAGGTAATTTCAATCGTATTGTCTTCAATGCGTTTTGCCCTGTTTATGAATGTAAAGTCGTTTAGACGTGTGGCAATGGCTTGTAGTTCGTATAATTTCATATATGAGCCCTTTGGCTTTCGTTCCCACTGAGAACGGATGGGAATGAGGTTTAGATTTTAGTTCTGAAATTCTAGCATAATTTTATTTCGCTATAATTCGCCTAATTATACAGGCACAGTATAGGTGCAAGAAGGATATGCTATGGCACAAACAATGACAGAAAAGATATTTTCAGAACATGCAGGTCGTGAGGTAAAAGCAGGGGAGATTGTAAGAGTAGACATCGATATGATTATAGGTAATGACATTACTACGCCTATCTCCATTAAAGCATTTGAAGAGAGTGGTGCTGCAAAGTTGGCAAGACCAGACTCTTTTGCATTGGTAATGGATCACTACATCCCAGCAAAAGATATCGCGTCAGCAAATCAAGCAAAAATAAGTAGAGAGTTTGCCTATAAACATGACCTTAAGTACTTTTTTGATGAAAAAGATATGGGTATAGAACATGCCTTACTTCCAGAAAAAGGACTAGTGCTTCCAGGAGATGTTATCATCGGTGCAGACTCACATACCTGTACGCATGGTGCATTGGGTGCATTTTCTACAGGTATGGGAAGTACGGATCTTGCTTTTGGTATGATTACTGGGGGTAACTGGTTTAAAGTACCTGAGACTATCAAAGTAGAACTTACAGGTAAACCAGGAAAACATATCTATGGGAAAGACATCATCTTGGAACTCATTCGTCAGATAGGTGTAGATGGAGCACTCTATAAAGCCATAGAGTTTACAGGAGATGCTGTACAATACCTAGGTATGGCAGATAGATTTTCTATAGCCAATATGGTTATTGAGGCAGGGGCAAAAAATGGTATTTTTGCTGTAGATGAGGTGACACAAACTTATTTAGATGAGAGAGCAGAAATCAATGGTGGTCTTAGAGCAGAACCTAAGATACATTATGCAGATGAAGATGCTGTATATTGCCAGACTATTCGTATAGATACATCTACTCTTAGCCCTGTCATTGCTTACCCTTTTTTACCATCAAATGGTAAACCAGTAGAGCAGGCAGTAGAAGATGATCTTAAAATAGACCAGGTCATGATAGGCTCTTGCACCAATGGACGTATAGAAGACTTACGCATCGCTGCGAAGATTATGAAAGGCAACAGAGTAGCACGTCATACACGTATGATAGTTACTCCTGCTACGCAAAAGATACTTCTTCAAGCACAAGAAGAGGGCTTGATGGATATTCTTATCAATGCTGGAGCTGTGGTCTCTAACCCAACCTGTGGTGCCTGTTTGGGTGGCTACATGGGTATACTGGGTGATGGTGAACGATGTGTAGCCACCACCAACCGTAACTTTGTTGGGCGTATGGGAGCTAGAACTTCTGAGATATACTTAGCCAACTCAGCAGTAGCTGCTGCAAGTGCCATAGCGGGTAAGATAGTTGACCCTAGAGATATCTAGTAATGAAAAAGTTTTTTAGTCTCTTTATAATATTTTTCTATACACATATGCTCTTTGGAGCCTATGATGTGAAAATAGGTGTGTATAAAAATGTTAAAAATCTGCGAGCGAATATTGCCAAGATTAAAAGTGCTAAATATCGAAAAAGTATTTTGATAGAAAAAAAACAACATCTCTACTATGCACATGCCATTTTACCTTCTAACAAAGATGCCAGAAATGCTTTACATGTCTACAAAAGTGTCTTTAAAGATGCTTTTATCTCCAGGAAGCAAGTGAAGGTTGCAAAAGTGATACAAAAAACTGTTAGAAAAGTTTCTCCTATGGTGACCAAAACGAAAGAAGTAAAAACTCCTGAGAAAATACAAGATATTAATGCACAAGAACTTTTAGCAGACAAAACGATCTATTTATGTTATGAAAAAGGCCCTAAGCATTTGCAAGACCGTGTAGTTAAGATGGTTTTTGAAAAAGCATATGTGATATATAATCCACTCAAAAAGATGTCAACACCAGTCAAAATGCCTTATGTTTTTGAAGACAATAATCTTACTTTAGAGTTATCGGATATGAAAATCATACACACTATGTATAAAAAAGAACCTGATTTTCTTTATGCTAAAAGTATCATAGGTGGATTGGTAGTGAATAAATTACGATATTATTTTGATGAAGATGCAGCTTTTGATTTTGTTAAAAATCACTAAAACCCTACATTGGGGTCAAAACCAAAATTTGGTTCACCGAAACTCTGATTTGCAAAGCCAGGGTCTGTATGTCCCTGTTTTAAAGACTCTCCACGTAACATCATAATGTCCATTTTTGGGTCTATGCCTTTTGGGCAGGCAAGGGTGCATTCCCCACATAAGGTACAATCCCAAATACCATTGGTTTGGATGTTGTCTATCATCTTTTTGTTACTGTTTTCACGCTTATCAACACTATATCTATATACACGCGTGAGTGCAAAAGGACCTAAAAAGTCAGGGTTAACTGCATAGACAGGACAGGCAGAGTAGCAGGAGTCACAGAGTATGCAGTCTGTTTGATGCTCTGTAAGTTTTTCATCTTTAGGGGTGGGTGAAGCCTCTTGAAAAGTGTGTAGCCATGCTGTAGATTTGACTAAAGTATTTTTGGCTTTGTTTTTATCAACTTTAAGGTCACGAAGTACTGGATGGTAGAGTAGTGGTTCTACTACATCGCCATCTTGCACTTTGTAAGCACAAGAGAGCTTCTCTTTTCCATTGACACGTACGGCACAGATGCCACATACAGATGCACGACATCCTGCGGTAAATGTAAGTGTAGCATCTGTAGTGGCTTTGATATAGGTAAGAGCATTAAGTAGTGTCATTGCTTCCTTGGGAAGGGTATAGGTTTGTATTGTGTTGGTTTGAGAACGTAAGATGTTTATTTGCATATTAAGCCTTTTTTCTTTGTAGTGTAAGATGTTTGGAAAAATTTTTATCATCTTGTGCTTCAAATCCTATCTTATAGTGAGCTCCACGGCTTTCATCTCTGGCGATAGCAGTGGAGATAATACTTGGAGCCAGCAAAAGTGCGTTTGAAAATTCCAATAGGTCTATGAGGTTTGTATTGTTGGTACGGCTTTTATCTAAGAGACCCATCTGCCCTAACTCTGTTTGCATAGT
>JALWME010000053.1 GCA_027083995.1 Sulfurovum sp. | reverse complement strand
CCCTCATACCTAAAGGACTAAACGTACCTAAAACTGATGCTTATGTGGTGGAGTATGATAGTGATGCTTTTATCTGTAACTATTTTAACCTAGATGCCTCAAAACTTCACTACAAAGGTGCTTTTTTACAAGATGCACTACTTTCACTGGCTATTACCAAAGTACTTTTTGATGAAACAGATTATGCGTTACTTAACGCTTTTAAACGTGATGCCCATCGCCAAGAAGAGTTTTATGACGCACAAAAAAGACTATGGGTAAATGACTCAAAAGCTACCAACTTAGATGCGACCCTACAAGCAGTCAAGGGGTATGCAGACCAACACATCCACCTCATACTAGGAGGCGATGATAAAGGGGCAGATTTGACCCCACTTTTTGACGTGATAAAAACACTTTCACTTACACTATATACTATAGGGGCAAATAACGACACACTTTTAGCTCTTGCCAAGAGACATAACATCCAAGCCAACTCCTGTCATACTCTGAAAATAGCTGTAGAACAAATAGATACCTGTCTCACCAAAGAAGAGATTGCCCTGCTTTCGCCTGCTGCTGCAAGCTTTGACCAGTTTAACTCTTACAAACACAGGGGTGAAACATTTATTAACTTGGTAAAAAAAATTTAATTTTTAATTGTTAATTGTTAATTCTTAAGCTTTAGAAGTTATAATTTTATCCACTTAATATGTGGCTCGGTAGCTCAGGGGTAGAGCAAAGGATTGAAAATCCTTGTGTCGACAGTTCGATTCTGTCTCGAGCCACCATCTACACATTTTTCTACTAAAAAATATTAAAAATCATTAATTTTTCTTAAATTTTGTTCATAAAAAGTACTTTTTTTCACTTATTTGTCTTTTTTTTTAACACTGTAACCCCATTTATAGCCCTTATATACGTGCTTTCATGCAAATTATTAACTATTTGTTAACTTTTTATTAATTTTATTGACATCTATGGGCAATACTTGTTATAATGTGGGGTATTCAAAACAAATTCAAGGAGATTACAATGAAAAAAACATTATTACTTTCAGTAGTAGCGTCGACAATGATTATGGCTGGTGGAGATATCGCTCCAGTTGAGCCAGTAGTAGAAACACCAGTAGCAGTAGCAGCTGCTTCAGGTTGGGATTTTAGTGGACAAGCAGTAGCATATACTCAAACTGTAGATGCACATGGTACAGGTGACCTATTTGGAGGTGACACAACATATGGTGCAGTTGGTCTCCAATTAAGAGCAATCAATAAAGATATCTTTGCTGGGATTGGTGCAGGTTTTGAGGTTTCAGGTATTCAACAGAGTGACAACTTCTCAAATATTCCAGCAGCTCATCCTAATGATGACAGAACAACCCCAAATCACTTTGCTTTCCCATTCATAGGTGGTGGTGATGCGCAGGTAAAATCTGTAGCAATTACTCAAGCTTATTTAACATATGGTTTTGGTAACACATCTATCAAAGTTGGTCGTCAAACACTTCCAATGACACTTTCACCATTTGCATACTCTGAAGGTTGGCAAGTATTTAAAAATACAATGGAAGCGGCATTAGTAGTAAATACTGATCTTCCAGATACTACACTTTTATATGCAGCAGTTGGTAGAGCAAACTCTAGTATTGGTAACCTTGGTAACTTCGACAAGATTAATGAAAATGGCAGTGTAGTACACCTTGTGACTGCTCAAAACAAATCAATCGAGGGCTTAACACTCACAGGTAGCTACTACCTTGCTCCAGATTTTACACCTACAGATGATTTTTCAATCATATGGGGAGATGCTAAATTCAAAATTTCTGACTACACTATAGCACTCCAAGGTGGAACACTTGGTGGGATTACTGGAGCAGATGATACAAATGCATTTGGTGCAAAAATAGCAGGAAACTTCGGTATGTTCAACGCTTCGGTTGCCTACTCGACTGTAGACGGTGCACACAGAGTCACTAACCTTGCTACAACACAAAATCCTGCACCAGGGATAGGTATCAAATCTCCACTCTATACACAAATGGTTTTAAACAACATCGGTAACCACCAAGCACAAAACTCTGACTGGATTAAAGTTGCAGCAAGTGCAAAAGTACTCGGTGGAACACTAGGTGCTGCTTACGGTATGGGTATCGATAATGATACAGCATTTTCAAGCGGTACCACTGGTGCAGCATTTGGTGAAAACCCATCAGAATTCGACCTTACTTATAAAACCAAAGTGGGTGAAAATACAACATTGTTTGCTGCCTATGTATATACAGACAGAGATGAGTTTGTAGCTGGAGAAGACTCAAACAACTTCGTTCGTTTCTGGGCAAGATACAACTTCTAGGAATTACTTCTTACAAGTTTTACAAACCCTTAACATTCAGACTTTGGTCTGAGTGTTAACTTCTTTTTACTCGCTTCTCATTCATTACATTTTTTCAACCTTATACCTTTACCTAACATTTCGCTATAATGCTGAAAAAGTCTAAACTTACATAAATGAGTCCTAACATGAACAGAAAACAACTCCACCTAGTGAGCCTCGGCTGTACCAAAAACCTAGTAGACTCTGAAGTCATGCTAGGTCGTTTAAAAGAGTATGCCATAAGTGATGATGCCACTGCTGCAGATGTCATCATAGTCAATACCTGTGGGTTTATAGATGCAGCCAAAGAAGAGAGCATTAACACAATACTAAACCTACATGATGAAAGAAAAGAAGACTCTCTTTTGGTAGTAAGTGGCTGTCTTACAGAACGCTACCGTGAAGAACTCCAGGCTGACCTCCCTGAAGTAGACATCTTTACAGGTGTGGGTGATTATGAGAAGATAGATGAACTTATAGCTTCCAAACAAAGTACCTTCTCTCCTGAAGTCTACCTTGCTACAGAAAACAGTGGAAGAGTCATTACAGGCTCTAACTACCATGCATACATCAAGATAGCAGAGGGGTGTAACCAAACTTGTTCTTTTTGTGCTATTCCTTCATTTAAAGGGAAATTACATTCTCGTTCACTCTCTTCTATTGTTAAAGAAGTTGAAATGCTAGTCAAAGATGGGTACTATGATTTTTCATTTATCTCCCAAGACAGCTCTAGCTATGGGCGGGATATGAAAATGTCTGATGGTCTCATAGAACTCATCAAAGCAGTAGAAGCCATAGAGGGGGTAAAGTCTGCACGTATTTTATACTTGTATCCAAGCACTACAACATTTGAGCTTATAGATACTATCGCAGACTCAAAAGTTTTTCAAACTTACTATGATATGCCTATACAGCACATAGACGATCCGATGTTAAAAATAATGAAACGTGGATTTGGTGAGAAAAAAACAATTGAGCTGTTGGCACATATGAAGTCTAAACCAAATGCATTTATAAGAACCTCTCTTATAGCAGGTCATCCTGGTGAAAATGAGATGAGTTTTGAGAAACTTTGTGATTTTATGAAAGCTTATAAATTTGACAGGTTTAACACCTTTGGCTACTCCAACGAAGAGACTACCTCAGCCTACACCCTCAAACAAACCCCACAAGAAGTTATAGACCTAAGAGCAGAGATATTAGGTCAAATAGCCGAGGAGAACACAAAAATATCTCTAAAAAATATGATAGGCAAGACCATTACTGTTGTTATTGACGGAGAAAGTGACGAACACGAGTACCTACTAAGTGCCAGACCACTTCAGTGGGCAGTAGACATAGACGGAGAAATCCTCATCAACGATACATCAGACTTGCCTATAGAACATGGTAAACTTTATGAAGCGAAAATCACGGAACTTGTAGGTAGTCAACTTTTAGCAACGCTAGTGAGTGAACAAGTAGCAGTGAGCAAGTAGCAGTTAAGAGGGGAAGAGAATTGTGGATAAAAGTATATTGCGAGATAAAAGTTTTACATTTGCACTTCGTGCAATTAAACTCTCAAAGTATTTACAAAACACCCATAAAGAATATATCCTATCCAAACAAATTCTACGTTCAGGAACTTCTATAGGTGCACTCATACGAGAAGCTCAATATGCACAATCAAGAGCAGATTTTTTACATAAACTAACGATTGCACTTAAAGAAGCGAATGAAACAGAGTACTGGCTTTTATTACTTTTTGAATCTAACTATATAGATAAAAAGATGTTTGACAGTATGCTACCTGACATCAAAGAGTTACTGAAACTTCTCATCTCAAGCACAAAAACAGTAAAGGCATATAAATAAATGTCTACACCTTCACTGCTCACTGCTAGTTCCTCACTGTTAGTTACTCACTGCTTACTCAAGAAGAATCTTTTAGCATTCTCAGCAGGCATAGACTCCTCAGCTCTATTCTTTTTACTCCTAGAAAACAACATTAAATTTGACATCGCCATTGTAGATTATGGCGTACGAAAACAGAGCAAAGAAGAGGTAGCACATGCCAAAAAACTGGCAAAAGAGCATCAACTCTTCTGTCACCATATAGAAGCACCAAAATTTACAAAAAACTTTGAAAAACAAGCCAGAGATTTTCGTTATGAATTTTTTGAGTCTTTAGTTACCATAGAAGGGTATGACAACATCCTTACTGCCCATCAGCTCAATGACCAGCTAGAGTGGCTATTGATGCGGTTAAGTAGAGGTGCAGGATTATCTGAACTTATAGGGATTGAGCCTATTACGCAAAATGAAAACTATACGCTAATACGACCTTTGCTAACGTATTCTAAAGAGGAGTTACTCGCTTACCTAGATAGCAAAAAATACCCTTATTTTGTAGATGAGAGCAATACAGATGAAAAGTATGAACGAAACAAGTTTAGAAAACAGTTTTCTGATGCACTTATATCGGAGTATAAAGAGGGTATAAAAAGAAGTTTCAGCTACTTGAAAAAAGACAAAGAGATTTTAGAAAAAGGCTTTGAAGTGGTTTTTTCTGAAAAACAATTACGCATCATCAAGCTACATAGGTTAAGCAGTAAAACCAAAGCTACAGACCTTACCTTGAAAAAACTAGGCTATCTACTCTCAGCCTCACAGCGTCAAGCAGTAGAAAAAGAACATAGTTTGGTTATAGGAGGAGAATGGGCAGTAGAACTACAAGATAACCTACTCTACATCGCACCCTACCAAAAAAATACTATGCCAAAAGCATTTAAAGAACAGTGTAGAACAAATAAAATACCAAATAAGATAAGACCTTATCTCTTCCAAGAAAACATTCAATTAGTTAGCAGTTGGCAACTAGCAGTGAGCAGTTAAAAATTATATTTTTTGTATTATTGCTTGACAAATATATTAAAACAATGTCAAAGTTGCTAACTGCTAACTGCTAACTGCTAGTTGCTCACTCCTCATTAGCCAAAGGGTGTGCCTTCATATACTCTTGCATTTTCTTTACACTTCCAAGCTTTGTATACACCTGTGTTGTAGCCATCGTCTCATGCCCCAATAACTCTGAAACGTCTGATATTCTAGCTCCATTGTTTAGTAAATGTGTAGCAAAAGAGTGTCTTAATTGATGTGGAGTAGCTTTAATACCTGCTGCCTTAAAAAGCTTGGTGATAATATAACGAAGTTGTGCCACATTCATAGGGGCATTGCCTTTTTCAAAAAGATACTTTTTAGGGGTTTTTTCTTTGACATAAAGTGTTATGAGTTTTTGTAATTCATCCAACAAGGGTAACTCACGTTCTTTATCTCCTTTACCTAATATAGTAATCCATGAACCCTTAATAGATTCCAATTTCAACTCACTAAGTTCTGAAATACGTAACCCTAAACCATAAAGCATTGAAATAAGCAATTTTTCTTCCAAATTAGACTTATCCAATACCTCATCTATATAAGACCTTTCTATGGGCTTAGGAAGGCTATGAGGTACTTTTATAGCTTCATCTCCTAGAAGTTTGACAGGCATATGGCATTGCTCTTCTAGGTATGTGACAAAAGAGCGAATAGCAGAGAGCTTTTTAACAATAGTTTTTTTACTGTTTTTTACGATGAAAAAACGAAAAGGAGTGATATCTAGTATCCACTGGAGATCTTCTTGGTAGAAGTGAC
>JALWME010000052.1 GCA_027083995.1 Sulfurovum sp. | reverse complement strand
CTCCAACTTCTCATGTAAAGCCATCAACTCTCCCGCTTCTTTACGTAACACCCTACTCTTCTTCTCCACACACATCACTACAGCATAATACCCTTTCAGATCCACACCCACAAATAGATTTATCTTTTTGCGAGAACCTAACTCTTTAGGTGCTATCTCTTTGAATGATTTAAAAATGATATTTTTTTGTTGTAGGTAGTCTATAGTTTGCTTCATTTTAGCTCCTCTTTTACATCATCCAAAGAAAACCCTTTAAACTCAAAAGTGTATCCCTTATATTTTGCCATTATTTTAGCAGCCTTGGCTTCAAGCACTTTAAGGTCTATCTTTTTAGCATTTCTCTTTACTTCTGCAAAGAGGATGGTTTTTTTCTCATTATTGACAGCTACTATATCTATCTCATTTTGGTTCCCACGTTCCCAGTAGCTACCGATGTCACTATAGGCATATGTAAATTTTAACTGCTCTACAAAATACTTTTCTAAAAACCTACCACTATATGTTACATAGTCTCTATTTACGATATTTTTAACATATTCATAGTTCTCTATCTCTATGGCACTTCGATATTTGTAAATAAAACGAAACCAAAAGTTAAAAAAGTTATCAATAATCTCATATTTTACCGTTCGGCTTCCCTCTTTGGCAAAGATGGGTTTTATTTTTTTAATAATAGTATATTCATTCTCTAGTCTATCAAGATATCCACCAATATTTTTATTTAAAATTGACTCCAATTCAGAACGAGAGGTTTTAGAGGTTGCGATGAGAGAGAGGATGGAAAAGTAGGTAGTGTACTCTTTCCCAAACTCTTCAATGAGCAGATTTTTTCCCTCTTCCAAAAAAAGTGAATACTCAGCAAAGATAAGCTCTAACTGTTTTGCTAATGTAAATGCTCCACTATCTACAAATATCTCTACATACTTAGCTACTCCACCTGTAAGTATATAAAATGAGAGCAAATCATCAGGTATATATGATGGGTGATTCTCTTCTACTATCTCTTTAATAGTCTGTATAGAGAAAGGTTTTAAATATATTTTGTTATTGGCACGACCAAAAAGAGGCTCTTTTTTATCTTCAAATATCTTTTTCATGAGCGAATAGATAGACCCACTAAGCACAAGATTTATCTTTGTACTCTCTTTATAGCTATCCCAAATATTTTGCATATCGGCATAGATAGTAGAGTTAATCTGTAAAAACTCTTGAAACTCATCAATCACCAAGGTAAAGTGTTTTGTTTTGGCAAGTTCCATCAAATACGTAAACAGCTCTTTAAATGTTAAAATCTGTCCAAAAATCTTTACATCAAGTGTATCTTGAACGATCGTCATAAACTCTTCACAAAGTAAGGCTTCATTCTTTTTAGAAACAAAAAAATACACCCTATTGGCATACGCTTTTTTAATGAGCGTAGTCTTCCCAATACGCCGTCTTCCTACCACTATGGTCATCTTTGAGTTATGTTTTGATGCTTCTTCGATAGATTTTAAATTCTGAAGCTCTTTCCCTCTATTGTAAAATTTCATTTCATTTCTTTATAGTAATATAGGTTACTGTAATTTATATTACTATAAAAAAGCTTAATCCTAAATCTATTTTTCATGAAATACCTTTAAGTGGATGAAAAGAATTCATTGTATCTGCCAAATTCTGTTTTTGTATGTGTGTATAAATCTGTGTGATCTCCAGTGAACTGTGTCCCAAAAGCTCCTGCACCACACGTAAATCTGCCCCACCAATAATCAAAGATGAAGCAAAAGAGTGACGCAATACATGAGGAGAGACACCTAAGTACTTCTTGACTATTTTATAGGCACTTATGCGGCTAAGTTGCTCTCCTCTATAGTTTAGCCAAAGGTAAGGGCTTGACATAGTCTGTTCTGAAAGATAACGTTCTAGTGCCTGTGTTGCCACAGGAGCCAAGGGTACCACACGCTCCTTTTCACCCTTTGCAAAACGAATTTTGAGCCACCCTTCTACTATGTCTGCACGTTGCACATTCAAAGCCTCTGAAATACGACAGCCACTGGCATAAAGAAAAAGTATAAGTGCATAGTCACGTAGTCCTATCACCGTACTTCTATCTATAAGATTAATGCCATCAAGTATCTCTTCATTACTCACATATTTTGGTAAATTTTTGGGTACCTTTGCCATAGGTATTTTGATTTTTTCATGGGTGAAGTTTTGTTTATGACAGAATGCAAAAAAGACATTAATAGAAGAGAGCTTTCTGTTGAGAGTACGTTTATTATCGAAGGTCGATAGAAAGGCTAAAACATCTGTTGTATCTAGTTTGGTAAGTGTTTTTTGGGAGTGAAGTTCTAGTTGTTTTAAGTCACTTATATATGAAGTTACAGTGAGAGTATCTAGTGCTTTGGCAACACTGAGATACTCTTCAAAGGCAGTCAGTAAATCACTTTTACTCATAGCCTAATTTTGAGAGGTCAATCACTTTTCCGTCTTTATAGAGTTTTCTCCCTGAAATAAATGCTGGATTATCCACTGCACCGATATCATAGATTTTAAACTTATCCAAATTATCTGACAGTACGATAAGTGAACCTTGCTGGTCTAAGCCATATACTTTTCCATCAAATGCCGTAGCCGCAGAGAAGTGTGCAAATTTAAATTTCTTATTTGCTATAGGTTGAAGTGCAGAGTTTAGCTTAATAACCTCCCCTTCTTTTGTAAAGACAAATACCTTACTGTTATCTATAGCAACTTCTGATATATTTGCAGCATACTCTTGTTTACCCGATCCTCCTAAAGTAATGATTTTTTTAGGTGTTGCTGCCACCATTGTATTGCCCATGCGAGCAAGGTATACGATATTATTAAATACTTTATTACTACTGATATACACTACTTTTGTATTGTCACTATTGCGAGTATCTACTATAATCAATTTACCATCAAGCATAGGCATCACGACTAGGTTATCTATAAACATTGGACTGGCAGCTCTTGTATCGATAGCAAAGGTTCTTTCTGATCTGCTTTCAACCACTTTTCTATTGTCTGCTACCTGGTAGATACCAAAGGTGTTATTGTTTAAAATATATGCAACAATCCCATTTTTGATAGTAGCAGAGACTACAGGTATATGTAAAGATACTGCACGTGCTGATTCTTGTGTATTTTTATCAATAATATTAAGTATACCTTCGGCATTAGAAGCCAAGATATAATTTTGGCTTTCACTTAAAAATCTATACCCCTCACCAAGATTTATGTTACTTATGCCAGATTTACCAATGTATTTTCCATTATGTAGTGTTGCACCATCTCTACTCAAATCGACAATCTTGCCACTGTATGCACTACTAGGTACGGAATAGCTTTGTGCAGGTTCAAAATATTGTTTACCACTACAACCAACAAAAAATATACTTACCAAAATGAAAGCAAAAGATGTCAAATAACCAAATCTCATTATTTTGCCTTTAAAGTAGAGTGTTTAAGAAGTGATGCGAGCATAAAAAGTGGTGAACGCTCTTCTATAAGTTCGAGTTTTTCTTTGGCAACTTTCATTTTGCCAGTCTTTATAGCCAAATACGCCTCTTGCAGCAAAGCCATTTCTCGATATAGTTTAGAATCACTGATTTTATTTTCCAAAGTTGCAGCAGTATAAGCACTTGCATCTGCAATCACTCCATTGCTACTGCCAGCCAATCTTTCCAAGATCTTAACATCACTCTTTTTACCTGCTTGTGCAAAAGAAAATAACTCGTAAAGTGCTGGATTTTTTTCTTTCAATACTTTTAATGCTTCAGCATCATCTGCTTTTGTTTGTAGTGTTAAAAATGCTTTATTGGCTTCTAAAAGCTTTGCTTCTTGCATACTTTGCATCACTGCTTTTCCTACAAAAAATAAAACGAGCCCTATAGCTACAGTCCAAATAATAAATTTATATTTTTTATACAGTGTTTCCAGCTTAAAGGCACTCTCTAGTACTTTTTCATCACTACTCAACTCTTTTTTCATATCTGCAATATTCACAGCATTCTCCTAAGTCAAAATTAATTAGCATATATTATACCCGTTAGAGTTAAAATTTAGCTACAACTCCACCACTGTGATGCCTAAGTTACCTGGCATTCTATAAAATTTATGAATTTTAGGATGTTTTTTCAAATATTCACTCACCAACTTAGACAACACACCTCCCCCTGTACCATGGATAATCTGCACTTCACTTAGGTTATTGACCAAGGCATCAGAGAGAAACTTATCTACTGTATCTATCGCTTCATCTGCATACATTCCCAGTAACTTCACAGAGACTGATGCACCAGATTTTTCTATATTTACATCTGCTTTTGGCTTTCGTGGTTTAGGTTTGAGTTTTACCTGTGGGGTATCACCTCTGCGTTTAAGTTGAGAAAGGGGTACACGCATCTTTAAGCCATCTACGATAATTGTCGCATCTTTTCCACGCAAGGAGACAAGCTCACCTTTGTGGGAACGATACTTCACTTTATCGCCCTCTTTTAAAGGAACCTCATCTACTTTAGCCAACTCTTTTTGTTTGAACTCTTTGCGTTGATGTGCCACGTTGAGCAGTCGTCTACCCTCTGTTGACTCTTTTACTTTAAGCGCTTCACGTGCTTTTTTGGTTGCTGCATTGTAACGGTTTTCCAATGTGGCTATAGCTTTTCTGTGCTCTTCTTGGAGTTTAAATTCATCCTCTTCCAACTTCACTTTTTTTGCTTCTACTGCTTTGAGCTCTTCATCTATCTTGGCTATCTTCATACGCATTTCACGTTCAAGTGAAGTGGATTTTTCTATAAGTTCATTGAGGTTGTCTTTGTCTTCACCATACACTCTCTTTGCCTGCTTGACGATGCCCACGGGGACACCATAACGTTCTGCTGTCTCAAACGCATACGACTTACCTATGCTTCCTTGTAAAAAGGTGTATGTAGGTTTGCGACACTCTTCATCGTACAGTGCAGCAATGAGTTCTACATCCTCATCACTTGCCATAAGTGATGCCAAACGCTTATGGTGCGTAGTGACAATAAAGCTGATGCCTTTTTTACGAAGTTCATCGAGCATCACCCTAAAGAGGCTTGCCGCTTCATCAGAGTCAGTTCCTAGTTCTATCTCGTCTACACCTACTATGGCATCTTCTTTAGCAAAAAGTTTGGCAAACTCCTGCATACGTCCTGCAAAGGTAGAGATGTCATTTTTAACCGATTGTGGGTCATCTATAACAGCTTCTATGCTCTTGTAGTGTCCCACTTGGGTCTTTGTCACATCACACTTAAATGGCAAAAGATACTTAGACATATACACAGCACTGAGCATGGATTTGAGCAACATTGTTTTACCCCCCGCATTGACACCAGTCACAAGCATAATCTGCTTGTGAAAGTCCATACTCACTGGTACTGGTTTTTCTATGGCAGGGTGTACAAAATCTGCAAGTTTTATGCGTTTGGACTTCGAAGGTAAAACAAACTCATACTCTTTAGCTCTGGCAAAACTCACTCTCGCCTGATAGTGATCAAATCGGTCATACTCTTTGTTGATAAAGCTCAAGAAGCGTTCCCACTTAAAAAACAGTGCCGAAATATTTTTACAGTAGCGATAAATAATTTCTTCTTTTAAAGAGAGCAGTGTCGACTCTTTTTCTTTAAGATGTGAAATACTTTGAGGTAAAATATAAAAAAATCCACCTGAACTACGTGAGACAACTGTAGCTTTTATGGCATTGTTAAATCCACCACGTACGAGTAGCGTCTCTTCACCCCCATTAAAGTGTACTTGTGTGTCCACCAAATAGTCTCTCAATTTAGAAGAATGTGCCAATTTATAGAGTGTCTCTTTGATATCACGCTTATTTTGTTTGATGGCACGTTCTAACTTATATAGTTCAGAATCATGTTCAGGGTTAATCTCCCCTTCTTCTGTAAAATATCCTACAATATCCACTATCTCTTCAGGTATATCTATACCTTGTATCCATGAAATAAGTGGCTCACTAAAGCCTACAGTACTTAAGGTGTTGAAGTATGAAAATATCGTAACAAA
>JALWME010000051.1 GCA_027083995.1 Sulfurovum sp. | reverse complement strand
ATCTCACCTACGCTGCAAGGTCGCAGTTTTGCTACTGACAGCGACATTATCATACTCCAGGAGATGACAAAGAAAAAGTCCAGTCCTTTTATGGATAACCTAACCCTTTCACTCAAGATAGAGACCAAGGAAGCCTTACGCCTCAAGCAAAAACCTATGAACATTAGACTAAAACCAGACTTTACCATCATCAAAGACAAAGGTGCACAGATGCTTTATATGGGTTCTGTAGAGTTAATGAAAGGTGGTACGTATATCTTCCAGGAAAAGAAGTTTACTCTAGGGAAAAGTTTTGTCTACTTTACAGGTGATGTAAATAAACCTTTGCTAGACATAAAAGCAAACTATAAGTCTATCAATCATCTCATCACTATAGCAGTTACAGGCACACCAGCCGAGCCAAATATTAACTTCTCTTCAAGCCCCTCGCTTACACGCGAACAGATACTCTCAGTCATACTCTTTGACTCCGAAGCAGGAGGGGATACCCAAAGTGGAAACGATATGATGAAGATGATGGGTGGAGCCATGGCAAAGGCAGCTCTTGCAGATGTGGGTGTGAAAGTAGATCATTTAGCATTTGGGGAGGGAAACTCTGTAGAAGTGGGTAAAAAATTGACCAATAAAATAACTGTAATATATATCAATGCAGAAGTGCCAAAAGTTAAACTAAAGTACCAGCATGGAAAGCGTACAGAGAGTGTGATAGGCGTGAGTGAAGAGTCACAATCTGTGGATATCATTTATAAGAGGGATTTTTAAACGCTTAGGATGTGCAAAAGCTTGCTATGGTATTGCGTCCTGCCTGTTTGGCTTGGTACATAGCATTATCTGCGTTGTTTATGGCATCTTCCAAGGTTGTCTCCGGGCTAACTTCTTCTAGTCCTATACTAAGAGTTACAACTATATTTTGACCTTCGTAATTGAGAATAAGTTCCTCTATGGTTATACGTATTTTTTCTGCTACGATACATGCACTTTCACATGAAGTATGGGGAAGGAAGATAAAAAACTCTTCACCACCCCATCTTACTGCAATATCATCTTCCCTGAGTATACTTTTGATTTTTCTTGCCACCTTTTGAAGTATGAAGTCACCAGCATCATGCCCATAGTTATCATTTATTTTTTTAAAATGATCTATGTCACACATAAGAATAACTCCATGAACATTTTTTATGTTTTTGATATTTCTTTCGTATCCACGTCTATTATAAAGTGAGGTAAGATAATCTCTTGAAGAAGAGTACTCGAGCTCTTCTTTGAGTTTTTGCATGTTGTTAAATGCTTTGGTGTTGCTATATTCATACATAGAAGACAAAAATGTAATGAGTATAAAAGAGAGTATGATACGTAAACTAAAATCATGAGAGTAATCTGGTATCACCAGAAAATCAAGTGGGAAAAACAATATAATAGATGAGAGAATTATAAATATGACGGTATAGATAAAACCTTGTTTGATATCAAGTAAATAAAAAACAATAATAGGAAAAGAAGAAATCCAAAGTGGTCCAGTATGGTTGATTCCTCCAGTATAAATGAGATAGAGCATAAGTATAAAGAAGACAATAGCAAGGAGATGTGCTGCTGCCTCTTCATTTTTTTTAATTTTTAAAAAGTAATAATTAAATAATATCGCTGCTGCAACTGTAAAAAGGGGATATGCGATATCATATGTCTGCATAAAAAAGGCTTTTAAACCTAAAGGCACAACAAAGAGTAAAGCAATAAAGTTAAAGAGGTATATCAAATGTGTCTTGGGAAACTCATCTGCATCTTGTGAAAAACCTGTAAATATACTGTAAGGCTTGGAAAATATATTTTGAAGTATGTTTGAGGTTTTCATCTAAAAAGTGACGTGCTACACATAATGTATTCTCCCTAAAAATATTTATGATGAGTGAATATTATATACTTATTTTATGAAAGTCTCCTTTTAAAATCTTTATACCCGAATTTGCGTACGATTTCAACTTCTCCACTGCTCCTGTGTATGGCAATACTAGGAAGATTTATGCCATTAAATGTAGTAGCTTTAACCATAGTGTAGTGCATTTGGTCAAGGAAAATGACTTTGTCCCCTATGTTTAGAGGGGTATCAAAACTATAATCCCCCATAATGTCACCTGCCAGACAGGTATTGCCTGCCAGACGATATGTATACAGCTTTTTGTTTGCTTCTGCTGCACCCAAAACCTCTGCACGATAAGGCATAATAATAGTGTCTGGCATATGGGCTTCTGCAGAGCTGTCTAGTATGGCAATATCTATACCGTTATGTACGATATCAAGTACGGTTGTCATGAGTATGCCAGTCTCCCAGCCTATGGCCTCTCCAGGCTCCAGATAGATCTCTACATTATATTTCTTTTTGAAGTTTGTAATGAGTGTAATAAGTTTTTCAACATTATAGTCTTTGCGAGTAATATGGTGTCCTCCCCCGAAGTTGACCCACTTCATTTGGGAGATATACTTTCCAAATTTTTCTTCAAAATGTAGAAGTACATTTTCCAAAGCATCGGCACTCTGCTCACATAGTGCATGAAAATGCAGTCCATCACATACACTGAGTAGCTGTTCATCAAAATTAGCCAAGGTTGTACCCAAACGTGAGTGAAGTCCACATGGATTGTATATCTCTTTGGGAGATTGCGAATATTCGGGGTTTACTCTAAGACCAAGGCTTAGGCGAGGATTTGCTTTTTTTGCTTTAGTCCCAAAGTGTTTAAATTGTGCAGGTGAATTAAATACCATATGATGTGAGATATGTGCTATCTGCTTTAATTCATCTTCTTTGAAAGCAGGGGCGTAGGTGTGTACTTCTTTGCCAAATTCGTCTGAGGCGAGTTTGGCTTCATGGTACCCAGAGGCACAACAGCCATTAAGATAGGTTTGCATGAGGGGAAAACTTTTCCATAAAGCATACCCTTTAAGAGCCAAAAGTACTTTGGCTCCAGAGTGTTGTTTTATATAATCTATTACCTTAAGGTTTTCAAGAAGTTTATCTTCATCAAGTATCCAACAAGGAGATGGTAAGGAGGTGTCCGTTATTATATCCATAGAGAAAGTATAGCAAATATTTTTGTTATACCAAGTAGAAAATATGATGATTTGATGGAGAATATGATGGGTGAAGAAGTAGGTAAAACAAGAAGACCGAGTTTAAGGTTTAATGAGTCTGATATTAAATTGGCATTGGCGGTGACGGAAAAACTGGAAAAACCTATAGAGTTATTATACTATTTAATGCAAAGAGAACAAGAAAAGCCATTTGTATTGATTTTGATTTCAGCTGAAGATATAGAGCTTGATAAGATGCTGCAATCCCAGAAGAGAGATACAGATTTGCTTTTTGAAGTAAATAAAGAGAATAATCTCTTTGCACTTCTTTGTCAAGAGACAAGAGTAGATGGGGGATACAGATTTGCAGAAAGAATCCTGCGTACATTGCTTTCAAATAATGCACACAGTATCTATTGTACAGAGATTGAAGTACGTTCTACAAGGTATGATATCAAAGAAGTCATTTTTAAAGCCATAGAGAGTTATATTCGTATCAATAAAGATGGAAAAGATGGAAAAATCAGTTTTCGTTCCTTACCGTAACATCTATATAACAGGACATCTTAGTAGAGCTTAAGGCACTTTAAGGTAGAATCGCGTCCAAATAACAGCTACAATTAGTAACTAAATATATCTTAGGAGATTTGGAATGAAAAGAACATACCAACCACACAGTACACCAAGAAAAAGAACACATGGATTTAGACTCAGAATGAAAACAAAAAATGGTAGAAAAATTATCGCTGCAAGACGTGCTAAAGGTAGAAAAAGACTTTCTGTATCTTAAATCTAGGGTTGTCACATTTCTTTTATAAAACATTTTACGCGTATACAAACAACTAAAGCGTTTAACGAAATCTATAGACACGCTACACAGACGAGACATACACCTTACTTTGTACTTTTTTATAAAAAAGGTACTGAGTATAAAGTAGGGTTTGTCGCCTCAAAAAAAATAGGAAATGCAGTGCATAGAAATAAAGCCAAGCGTTTGCTTCGAGCACATTTCATAGAAAATATCGACCTTTTGGCTTCAGGGTCTTATGTGTTGGTTGCAAAACCTGACCTTTTAAGTAACAGCTTTCAAGGAACAGAAAAAAGCTATCTACATGCACTTAAAAAATGTTCTGCATTAACCTAACATAGACTATACTGTCAATATATATAATTAAGGCCTCACTTTGGAACAACAAGATCTAAACAAACGACTTCTTCTCGCACTTGTGCTTTCTTTTTTTGTGTTTATTGGTTATGGGTATTTTTTTCCTGCAACACAACCTACACAAAGCACTAAACAAGTAACTACTAACAGTACCCATCAAACCCCTACTGTAGACAAGGCAGCACATCAGGCTCCAACACCTGTGTCTGCACAAAGTGCAAATACAGCACCTATACAAACAACAAGCAATGTCCCTATGTTGGCTACCATAAAGTCTGAAGACTTTATTATTAGTATAGACACATTTGGGCGTATTGGACAAATGGAGCTTTTAGAAGAGAAATACAGAGATGATGATGGCAATAATCTTAAGATTTTAGAGGAAGGACAAGTAAAGCCTTTAGAAATAAGATTTGCTGATGTGAAAGTAAATGAAGAAGCATTCAAAACCCCTTATGTAAATGAGGGACAAGCAACAGTCGATATCTCTGACGGCTCTTCACATACTGTGAGTTTAACACAAAAACTTTCTACACTAACCGTCACTAAACGTATTACATTTAAGTCTACAGGCGAATATAGTGTAGAGATTAAAACATCTGCTCCTTCACAGTTTTTTGTGACACCGGGTCATAGACCAGTAGCAGATCAATCGATGTATATGCTTGTACGTGGAGTTTTGATTAAAGGGAATGATAACATTATCACTACCATAGAAGATGGTGATGCACAGGGGTATGAAAAATTCTCTACAGCCAAGATAGCATCCTCTTTTGACCGTTATGTTGCTTCAATGTTCTTTGATTTTAATAAAGGACTTGATGTATCTATCTTGAAAGAAGCCAATGGTGACCCACTTATTTTTGTGCAAGGAGATACGGATATCACCTTACATGCATATATCGGTCCTAAAGAACATGAGACACTTAAAGCCATACATCCAGAGCTTACAGATGCTATTGAGTTTGGTTGGTTCTCTTTTCTGGCAAAACCTTTTTATAAAGTATTATTATGGATAAACAATTATGTGGGTAACTGGGGCTGGGCTATTATCTTGTTTACGCTACTTGTGAAGTTTATACTTTTTCCATTGTCCTATAAAGGTATGATGTCTATGCAAAAGCTTAAAGACCTTGCACCTAAAATGAAAGAGCTTAAAGAGAAGTATAAGGGTGACCCCGCCAAAATGAATGCACAAATGATGGAGATGTACAGGAAACATGGAGCCAATCCAATGGGGGGATGTTTACCACTTATATTACAGATACCTGTATTCTTTGCACTCTATCGTGTTTTACTTAATGCAGTAGAGCTTCAAGGTGCACCATGGATATTGTGGATAGAAGATTTGGCACAGATGGATCCATATTTTGTGCTTCCTGTGCTTATGGGAGCATCTATGTGGTTCCAGCAACGTATCACTCCATCTAATTTTCAAGACCCATTACAAGAGAAAATCTTTAAATGGTTTCCTGTTATTATGACAGTATTTTTCATCTATTTCCCATCTGGACTTGTATTGTATTGGCTTGTGAATAACCTGTTCACTATCGCACAACAATACTTTATAAATCATATGTACGCAAAACAAAAAGATGCTGCCCTGGCAGCACATAAAAAATAAAAGGATAAGAATGACAAAGGTTGAAGCACCGACACTTGAAGAGGCATATCAAAAAGCCTCCCAAGTGTTAGAATGTTCTATTTCTGAACTTCAATATGAAGTTGTGCAACACCCCTCAAAAGGTATTTTAGGTTTTATGAAAAAGAGTGCTATCATCATAGCATCTTGTAAAAGTGAACAGAAAAATGTTACAAAAAAA
>JALWME010000050.1 GCA_027083995.1 Sulfurovum sp. | reverse complement strand
CCAACGGTATCAAACCGCTTGATCAAAAATTATAATGATAGAAGCTAAATATTTAGTATTCTTCTGCACATATTTTAAATCTTGTCTGCCTCTTGGACATCATAAAGTATATCATCCATTGGATGACGATACATAGGCATAGCAAGACGTTTTTCATCAAGTACGTGACCGATGAATCCGATAGAACGCCCTACGATAAAAAATGCATTCAATGTACCTGATTCGATAAACTCATCTATCTCATCTTCTCCATATCCTAAAGCTCTCCACATATCAACCATAAGAATACCAATAGTACCATCTACATTGAGAATGAGGTTTTCTTTCTTGGAAGTAGTCAATGCTTCAACCGTTTTGGCATAATCTAAAAGTGGTGTAGCAGGAAAATGCTCTGCTGCATAATTCATAAGACCTGTCACTCTAAGATCAGGATTTTTCAGTGACTTAATTCTATGTCCGATACCTGGAATTGGAACACCCTCACCTTTCATATACTTTAAGAAACCTTTAGGATCAAGTCCATTATCATCTGCATATTTAAAGTACTTTGCTGCACCATCAATGGCACCACCAAATCTAGGTCCTATAGTAAGAAGACCTGTTACAAGGGATTCAACCACTGATTTACCAGCACGTGCTGTTACTTTAGCATTGTGTGCACCTGATACTGCCGGTCCATGGTCAGCTACAGTTTTAATCACTGTTTCAATAAATTGTGTAGCCCACTCTGGGTACTGTTTTTTAAACCATAATAGTGAAATTACATCACCAATTCCTTTGCCGGTATCTGGTGTAGCCACAGAAGATATTGGAAATCCTGCATAGGTACATTCTTCACCTCTATCATCAGAAATTGTACAGATAAACTCTTTACTTCTTCTTATTTTGGGAACTACGTTTATTTCTGGTTCTGGAATTTCTGGAAGATTCAATGATTCAAATACTTCTTTTATTTTTGCTGGGAGATCATTGAATGTAGCTGGTACGTGAATGCCTGCTTCTGCCATAGCTTTATTTTTATACTCCGCTGTTTCCATCTCACCATTTGCAGAAGCACCCGCATGACCAAACTGAACACCTGAATCATAGTATTTGGCAATTGTACCAATACACCATGCGATGATTGGTTTTTTGATTTTGCCTGATTTTACTGCTTCGATGACTTTATACTCTTCAGTACCACCCACTTCACCTAATAAAATCATGTATTTAACTTCTGGGTTCTCTTCCATTCTAAGGAGGTTATCGATAAATACGGATCCTACAAATCTGTCTCCACCAATGGCAACACCTTCTGCGATACCATCTGCATTAATAGCAATAATATTAGAAAGTTCGTTGAAAAGTCCACCTGAACGTGTTACAAGACCACATGAACCCGCTCTATGTAATTTGGAATTGATAATATTATCTATTGTGCCGCCAATATTGGCAATCTTAAAACTACCAGGTGCGATAGCACCAACTGTTGCAGGTCCGATAACAGTGACGCCTGCTGATCTTGCTTTTTCATTCATGCCGCGTGCAAGTCTTTCTGGGATTCCTTCAGCTGTAATCATGATAGATTTAAACCCACCTACTTCTAAAGCTTCCATAGTAACATCATAGGCTGTTCTAAACGATGCAAAGTTTAAAAGTGTGTCAGCTTGTGGCTGTGCTGCTTTTGCTTCAGCTGTCGTTTTATAAAGTGGAATCATCACTTCATCTGGTCCATAAAAGAACTTTTCAAACTTGTTAGAACTCGTTGGTGCAACGATACCAGCTACTGATGGTGTCTCTCTTTTAATCGTATAGTCATAATCTAACATTCTTTGGATTGCAGTTTTATTGTTGTTCCAAAAAATGGCTTGTGTTTCTTTAGTAAATAATTTTGACATATCTCTTCTCCCTACTTCTCTAGTGCCATACGCACGATATCTGTTACGTGTGTTTCAGGCCCATATACTTCGATGTAAAGACCCATTTTATCTGCTGCTTCTTTAATATCTTTAAGACCTTTTTCATAGTTTGGTCCACCTCGTCTAACGTAAATTTTCACACCTACTTCTTTCAGTTTATCCTGATAGTTTTCAAATGCTTGAATAATCCCTGTGAATGTTTTAGCAACATCCGTAAAGTTGGCAATCGCTCCACCAATGATAAGTACTTTACCTCTACCTGATGGATCTTTTTCTCTTGTCATGAGATCAAAAAGCGTTTCAGCATAAAATTTTGTCTCACCTGTCGTTGGCCCACCTGAATACTCACCATAATTCGCAAGGTCATCAATACCTGCCATATCAGCAATCGTATCAGCATATACAACGGATGCACCACCACCAGCAACCATCGTCCAGATACGAGCTTCTGGCTTAAGAAGTGTAAGTTTAAGAGAAGCACCTGTCTTGGCATCTGCTTCTTCTACTGCCAGTACTTCTGGAGATTTTTCTTCCATACCAAAGGCAGTTGGATATTCAACATCTCCCCACTCATTTACCATCATAAAACCAGCTGTGTCGTCTAATTTTGCCACCATATCAAGAAGTTCAACTTTTTTACCTTGAAGTACAAATGGATTGATTTCCAAATATGCAAAGTTAAGTTCACGGTATGCTTTAAAGAAACCAATAGCAAATTCTGCATAGGCTTCTTTGTCCTTTTCTGGTATATCTGCAGGAATATTTGCTCTAATTTTAGAGGCAATTTGTTCTTCTGTATCAGTGATAGAAAATGCCACTTCAGTGACTTTATCTTCCCACCCTTCTTCAACTTCCATCCCACCTTCAGCAGACATATAAAGCATATCTTCATCGCCTACACAAGTAGCAGAGATATAATACTCTTCTTCTTGTGTATGAGGCATAAATGGCTCTACTAAAAAATGAGTTAGCATATCTACTGATGGCTCACCTGTTGGCGTGTCTCCATCAAATGAAAAGAAAACTTCTTGTTTCTGCCCACCTTTTTCGTCAATCCATGAAGCTGCTTTCTCAAGTGTAACATCACCTGGTTTAGCATCTTTAAAAAGAACCAATCCATTCTTACCTCTTTTCCCAAAAAGCATATCTGGCTTTGCAACCAATGTTTTTTCATTTAACCATGCATGTGTTTTTGCAGCTTCTCTTAGTTCTGCTCCATTTTGAACCATTACAGTTTCATATGCATATGTAAAATCTGGGAAATACTTATCCCAGTGCTTTGCCAAGATTGACTTTGCGTCATATTCTCTAATCGCCTTTTGAGCCATCGAGTTCTCCTTTAGTTTAGTTCTTGATAGTTTAGCAGTAAGTAGTTTTAAGTTTTGTTTAGCTGATGGTAATCATAAGAAGAAAGAAAATACTGTGTATTTTAGAAACAGTTTTAACAGTCAAATAATCACTCATTATCACAGGGGAGAATATTGTAATATTGTAACTGATATCGCTCCCTTCCTCTACTGTGCTTATAGCATGATATCTGTTCTTTCTTTAAGCGTTTTGCTCTATAGTAAGGTTTATAAATACGTTTAGCAAAATGTTTATTTGAATCAGAAAATAGCTCATATGTTGCTTTATGAGATACAATGACAGCTACACTCAAAGCCAACAGTGATACAACCATATAAAACCCTATTTTATAAGCTTTTTGAAATTCTGGTAATCGCACATGTACGGAGTTGTTAAACACATCTAACATGAGTATAATAGAGATAGTAACATAGGGTGCAAAGTCTGTAAGATAAACGCGTTGTCTGATTGACAATAGCAAAGAAAATGCCAAGGCAGTAAAAGAAATGTACCAAAGCAGTGTTTTCTTCTCTCTTAACAAGATACGGTACATAGCATAAAAGAAATAGAGAAACAAGAGTGGTGAAAAAACCGATGCATAAAGCCCAAATATTTCTACGAAATGCCCCGAAGGTCTACCACCTATTTCTATGCCTTTGGCAAAGTAAACAAAAGCAAAAAGAAACGCTGTAGAAAGTATAGATAACTTTTTATCTTTGTGTACAAACCCATAAAGTAGAAGTGCTGCAAAAAAGATGATAGATGCTTCATGAATGAAAAAGAGTGCTAACATCACAAAAGGCAGTGACCAGTAACTTCCTCTTTCATACATAAGTACAAAAAAAAGTACCAGTGGCAAAACCAGTATAGCTACATTGGCCAGTGTAACAGCTGTGAGTATCCCAGGCAGAAACATAAATAACAATGTAGCTATATAGGCATCTTCACACTTTGTAAAATAGCGTCTACTTAACTTATAAAATAGTGCTATTGTTATGAACCCTAAAAGAATAAAAAAGAGTCTAAGCCCTATAAAACCACCCAATATATTATCACCCCAATGCATTAGAGTTGAGACTATATCTTCGGATGTATAAAATATCTTTGCTTCATGGGGGCTTATAGGTGTGGTGATAGCGAGGTAGAGTACAGCACAAATGTACAAAAAACTTGTAAAAAGTATGTACTTCTTTTTCATTTTAGAGTTTCAAAAAATTGTCTAACATCTCATGCCCATGCTCAGACATGATAGACTCTGGGTGAAACTGTACACCGTAGATAGGTTTGTCTTTAATTTGTAAAGACATGATCTCGTCATCATCCTTAGAGTGTGATGTGGCGATGATACACGCAGGAAGTGTCTCTTTTTTGACAGTGAGTGAGTGATAACGTGTGGCTCTAAACTCTTTGGGCAAGTCTTTAAAGATAGGTGTTTCACAGTCCACTTCAACTTGAGACGTTTTACCATGCATCATATTTTTGGCTCTGACCACATCACCACCAAATGCTTGAGCGATACTCTGATGCCCAAGACAGATACCAAAAATAGGTGTGGTATCTGCAAATTCCTTAATGACATCGAGTGTCACCCCTGCATCATCTGGGGTAGAAGGACCAGGAGAGAGGATGATTTTTTCAGGGTTTAGTGCTTTGATTTCATCAATCGTCATCTCATCATTACGGATAATCTTCAAGTCTGCACCCAACTCTCTACAATACTGTACTACATTGTAAGTAAAGCTGTCGTAGTTGTCTATCATTAATATCATTTCTCTGTTCCTATCTACTGTCTATGTCTACTGTCTTTATAGAGTATTATATCTCTTTATTTTTATGTTTGCTTTTATCTTCTGCATTTTAATGCATACAGCTAACAATAATGACAAAACAGCATCAAATGGTTTTCTTACAAGCCCAACTTTGTCTTGTCATGTGCATAGTTATGCACCAGTGTCTGAATGAGATTTTGGTAGCCTATACCCATCTCTTTAGCTCTAGCTTTGATAATGGCTAAATCACTGACTGCAAAGCGAATGGTGGTCTGTTTTTTCTCTTGCAAAGATTTTGTATACGCTGCACTTTTAGCGTACATCTCTTTCTCTTTTTGCGTAAGAGAAGTATCTTTCCACGCATCATTTTCTATCTCTTCCAGGAGTGTTAACTCTTCCGTATCATAAATAAATTTATCTTTTTTCATCTTTGGCTCCTTTAAACTCTTTTCCTAACTTTCTGCTAGGAATAATTGTCTTTAAAAATATCTCTTCATCATTTTCCACAAAAGGCACATAACAGATATATCCATTCATCTCAATGACAAAGATAAACTGATGCGGATATCTTTTTTTATCAGGATGGCTACGCTTTGCTAATATATCCTGATTTTCTAGTTTATCTAGCACCATTTCAAAGCTCAGCTTACGTTGTATTATGAGAAGTTGATTTTTCTCTTCATTCCATCGTATGGGTTTCACTATACTATCCTTTATTGCTCCATTATTATACCTTTTTGTAGATGTCTTGTCAATACAAATTTTAAGTGTATCCGCCCGAAACATATAGCATAATCAATCATTCATTCGTTAGAAAAGTGGATATTCAACTCTGACCTCAAGTTTTAATAATGATAACGACAAGACACTACCAAAATACTCTCTTCAAAAACCTCATAAACTAAACGATGCTCTTGCGTTATACGTCTTGACCACGTACCTGCCATTTCATGTTTTAAAGGTTCTGGTTTACCTAGTCCATCAAAAGGGTTTCTTTTTATGTCTTGGAGTAGTGCATTTATCTTTTTAAGTATTCTTTTGTCTGTTGATTGCCAATACAAATAATCTGACCATGACTGTTCGCCAAAAATCAGCTTCATTCTCTAAGTTCTCTTTCGGTACCCCTACCTGCTCGTAGCTCGGCTATGGACTTTAGTAAATGCTTTCTATTGTTCTGTGATCTAA
>JALWME010000049.1 GCA_027083995.1 Sulfurovum sp. | reverse complement strand
CTGACAAACCATACAGTAGGCGAAGTATGGTGTTTTGTATTGGCTGATGGCGTGAATGAAGTCAAAGAGGGGTGTGGGTTGAACAATATTGCACCAACAGTATTGAAGTTGATGGGGATTGATATCCCTTCAGAGATGGATATGCCTCTGATTTAAGGGACGGAAACACTGCGATGCAAATTATGTTACAATTAGCAAATAGCGTAGGTAAGGAGGTAGATTATGCAACAGAAAATAAAAGAATCTGTAGGTACATTACTTGCACATATTATCAAAGTAGATAAGAGAGATATAGAGAAAGAAACCCCGCTTTTTTGTGACATTATGCGGCAAAACTTCGACTGTGACCATGATGAAGCAAAAGATTTTTTGTATGATATAATGGAACGGGAGTATGATTTGGATGAGCATGTCAATATCATCAACCAAGCTTTATGTGAAGATAAAATTTCAAAATTTCATATCCTAGAGCAATTAAATCATGTGATTTATTCGGATACTATTAGTCCTGATGACTATAAAATATTTGAGGATATAAAGAATAAACTGTTTACGTGTTAGCTTCTAATCACTGCCATGTTACAATACATCAAATATTTTAAAGGTTTTTAGATGAAGTTTACAGGGACAAATGTACTTGTTACAGGTGCAAGCAGAGGGATAGGTGCCCAGATAGCTAAAGGATTGGCTGTTATGGGATTGAAAGTGTGGATTAATTTCCGTTCTGGTGAGGCTGAAGCCAAAGCAGTAAAAGCAGATATAGAAGCAGTAGGCGGCAGGGCTGAGATTATCGGTTTTGATGTGAGTGATGAAGAGGCTTTTGTGGCTGCAATAAAAAGCATTATAGAAGTGGATGGGGAACTTGCTTACCTTGTAAACAATGCAGGTATCACAAAAGATGGTTTGGCTATGCGTATGAAGAGTGAGCAGTTTATGGATGTGATTGATGCAAATCTCAAGTCAACATTCATTGGTTGTAGAGAGGCATTGAAAGTGATGCGTAAAAAGCGTTTTGGTGCTGTGGTAAACATAGCGTCTATTGTGGGTGAGACTGGTAATACAGGGCAGACAAACTACGCGGCATCTAAGGGTGGAACTATTGCTATGACAAAATCTTTTGCTATTGAAGCTGCAACGTCTGGCATACGTTATAATACCATCACACCAGGGTTTATAGCTACAGAGATGACAGACGTACTTAAAGATGAGGTAAAAGATGCCTTTACAGCCAAGATACCGATGGGAAGATTTGGTAACCCAAGTGAGGTGGCAGATGCGGTGGCATTTTTGCTTTCTGACCACGCTTCGTACATTACAGGTGAGACACTTAAAGTAAATGGTGGGATGCTTATGTAATTCACAGCGTGAATGACATAAAATTAGAAATTAGAAATTAGAAATTAGAAATTAGAAATTAGAAATTAGGAGTGTAGTATGTCAATGAGAATACTCCTCTTAGAAGATGATAAACTTTTTAATGAGACACTGCAAGATTTCTTAGAAGAGGAAGGATTCAGTGTAGACTGCGTACTAGACCCTTACTCTGCTTTAGATTTGACCTATGAAAACAAGTATGACTTGTATCTCTTTGATGTTAACTTACCTTATGAAAATGGTTTTGAACTTTTAGAAAAACTACGTCATGCAGGAGATATGACCCCTGCGATATTTATCACGTCACGAGATGATAAAGCTTCATTGACACAAGGGTTTACACAAGGGGGTGATGACTATCTCACAAAGCCTGTGGATTTAGAAGAACTTTTGTTGCGTGTGTATGCAGTATTGCGTAGGCAAGTGCGTAAAAAAACAGTAAAGATAGGTAGCTATAGTTTTGATATTTTAAGAAAAGTACTTTACAAAGATGATGAAGAGGTCGAATTGAGCAGTAAAAGCAGAACACTGCTTTTTGTATTGTTACAAGGACAAGGTGAAATCGTGCAGTTAGAACAGATAAAATCACAGTTATGGCCTAGTGCCCAAGAAGCGAGTGATGGTGCATTACGTGTGTATGTGGCACAGCTCAAAAAGTATTTTCCCACGCAGATAGAAAACATACGTGGTGCAGGATATAGGATGAAAATCTCATGAGAGGAAGAGGTAAAGAGTTTTTTTTGGCACTTGTCATTTATGTGGTGACTATGACAGTATTGCTTATGGCAGTGTATAGGTTCTTGGAAAACTGGCACTTGAGTGAGTTTAACTTTTTTATAGCGGGGGCATTGGTTTTATGTGTAGCAATGGGGTGGGGGTATGTGCTGACAGCACTTATATTTGCACCTTCCAAGCAGATGGAAGACACCTTAACCATGCTTACAAAAAACATCATACATGAACTAAACATACCGCTTTCGACGATAGAAGCCAATACGAGTATGTTGAAAAATTCTGTCGTTGATAAGAAATTACTTAAGCGTTTACAGCGTATTGACGATGCTTCTGCCAGGCTTAAAAAACTGTATGCACAACTTGTATATACCATCACCAAAGAGATGCAGGAGATAGAAAAAGAACGTTTTGACTTAAAGAGTGTCGTGCAAGAGAGGGTAGATTTTTTTGAAGCACAAGAGCGTAACCCATTTGAAATAGATATTGCACCCTATGAGATAGATGCAGACAAGATAGGCTTTGAACAAATGTTGGACAACATACTTGTCAATGCTATGAAGTACTCTTCCAAAGAGACGCTTATTTCTCTTGAGTTACATGAACATACACTCTGTATAAAAGACAGAGGTATGGGCATGAGTACATCTGAACTTTTACGTGTACATGAGCGTTATTTTAAAGGGGACGAGAAGAGCCAGGGTGAGGGGATAGGCTTGGCATTGGTGAAAGCATATTGTGATAGTGAAAATATTGATATTCATATTATATCAGAGAAACATGTAGGTACTAGTGTCTGTTTGGATCTAGTAAAGGTTCATGTTTAATTCATGTAGGTATTCTATTATACGGATACGAAAAAAATGAGATGAAAGTAAAGAGATGACAGCCAGTATACTACTCCTTGAAGATGACCAACAGCTAAGTGATACGGTAAAACAGTTCTTGGCATTTAAGGGCTATACGGTACATTGTGCATATGATGGATTTCAAGCCGAAGAGATTGCGTATGAAAAGCATATAGATTTGATGTTGCTTGATGTGAAAGTACCGCATCAAAGTGGCTATGACTTTTTGCAAACCCTGCGTGAAGAAGGAGTAAAAACCCCTGCCATTTTCATTACCTCTCTTAACGCAGTAGAAGATGTCACACGTGGCTTTGACATTGGCTGTGATGACTACATACGTAAACCCTTTGCACTCAAAGAGTTGTTGGTACGTGTAGAGTCTGTACTTAGACGCCGTTATGACAGTTATGATGATAACATAGATTTGGGTGAAGGTGTGTTGTTTCATACAAAAGAGAATATCTTAACAAAGAATAATGAACGTGTAGCCATAAAAACAAAAGAGTTGAAACTCCTTGCATTTTTTTTGGAGAATCCCAATGAACTACTACATTATGATAAAATAAATGAACGTTTATGGGAGTATGATGAAGAACCAAGTGCAGGATCTTTGCGTGCTTATGTGAAAACAGTACGTACTTTCTTAGGTAAAGACAATATAGAAACCATTAAAAATATAGGATACCGATTTGTTAAAAAGTGAGAAAAAGAGTCTTATACGTTTTTTACTTATCTACCTTGGTTCTACATTTTTACTTTTTTTACTGGCTTCATGGATATTTTATACTTCGCAAAAACACCATTTGTTTGAACAGCAAAGAGATGCTCTTAGATTTCAAGCATCGCAGATACAGCAAGACTTAAGACGTTTGCACAAATCTTTTAGCCCAACACTTATCTACCCGACACATCCTACTATAGGCTCTGCTATCTATGATAAGAACAAAGTGTACATTTTTGGCTCTGACAAAAAAAGAGAACTTTTAAGTCCACAGGCGTATACAGAAGACAAGGAGAGACTCTACTACTTTACTAAAGTTGAACCACACTACCTAGGGGCTGCTTTTGTGTTGTTATATAGAGACTTGGATAGAGAGCCTATTGTAGCCTTACAAAACAGTATTTTGTGGTTTTTGTTGGGAGCGGGACTTTTTTTTACACTTTTAGGACTGTTTTTAGGCAAACTGTTTATTGCACCAATGCGTGAGTCCATGGAACGTATGAATAACTTTATACAAGACACCACACATGAACTAAATACGCCTATTAGTACTATACTTACAAACATAGAGATGCTGGTAACCTTTGGAAAGTATGAAAAAAGTGAGGAGTTGCAACGCATAGAGATAGCTTCCAAAACGCTCTCACGTATCTATGATGATTTGACATATTTGAATTTAAATCATAAGTATCACAGGCGTATCGAATCTATCAATGTTTCTGTATTTGTACAAGAGCGTATGGTGTATTTCAGTACGATGGCAGAGAGTAAAGGATTGGAGTTAAGAGTGGATATAGAGTCAAATGTGATACTGGACATAGACAAAAATGACATCACTCGTCTAGTAGACAATCTCATCTCAAATGCTATCAAATATAACAAACCTAAAGGAGTATTGAGTATAAAACTCAGCAAAGAAGCTTTAGCTGTGAAAGACACAGGGGTTGGCATAGCCAAACAGGACTTGACAAGTATCCTTGGGCGTTTTAAACGGGCAAACAAATCCGAGGGAGGCTTTGGTATAGGGCTTGATATCGTCAATCAAGTTGTCAACTCTTATGGCTTTGGTCTTTACATAAATTCACAACCAGATAAAGGAACGGAGGTCATCATTACATGGGAAAAATAATACTTTTGGTGTCACTTTTTTGGCTGGAAATATATGCACAGGAATCAGAAGAGGTGATACTGCAAAATAGTTGTCTTTCCTGCCATACAAAACAGCAGATACCTTCAGAACTCATCTATAGACGCTACTTAATGAAGTATAGTACAAAAGAGGCTATGACAGAAGCGATGTTAAGTTATCTTATAAGACCAAAAAAGTCTAAATCCATCATGCCTACACAGTTTTTTTTGAAGTTTCCTATGAAGCCGTCTTTGGATTTTAGTGAATCTGAACTTAGAGAAAATATCAGTAGTTTTATTGAGATGTTTGATGTGAAGAAAAAGTTAGTATTACCGTAATTCACACTGGGTTAACACCAATATGTTATGCTGACAAAAAAGGAATTTACTATGAAAAACACACTTTTACTTTTAGTAACAGCTTCAACACTTGTGTTGGCATCAACAGGTGCTGAACTCCTGGAAAAAAAATGTGCATCATGCCATATGCTTGAAGCTCCAGAGTTTCACCAGATACCTACACTCAAAGCCCCAGCTATGGATGCTGTGGTTTTTCATATCAATCTGGCAATGGAGGATGAGAAAGAGAAAAAAGCATTTATATCTGACTATGTCTTCAACCCTGATGCTTCAAAATCTGTTTGTGAATCAAATAAAGTAGCAAAATTTGGTGTGATGCCTTCTCAAAAAGGGAAGGTAACAAAAGAAGAATTAGCACTCATCGCTACAGAGATGCTGGAAAAATATCCACATCAATCTTTTAAAGCCATGATTAAAGAGATGCAAAAAAATGATAAGATCAATGCATTAAAGGGTTCTCCATTTCTTGTAAATTCTGATGGTTTACCACATATGACCAAACTGCTTATACAAAACTGGGACAAAGCAAAGCTAGGCTTGACACCAGAACAAAAAGAGAAGCTTTTGGTGGTACGCAAGGAGACATTAGGTGTGGTGAAGAAAATAAAACAGAAACTTAAACTACTTGAAGCTGAAGTGGCTGAAGCGATGATAGACAGAGAAGAGCCTAAAAGTGTATATAAAAACCTAGAAGAGATAGCAAAACTTAAATTGGAAGCAAGCAGAGTACATCTTAAATGTATTGCCCAAACTACAGCAATCCTATCTGAAGAGCAGGTAGCATTTTTACTTCCATTTTGGGAGTAGTTGTAAAGTTTGGAACTTTAATGTGTAAAAATAAGATAAAATAAATAATCCGCAAATAAATCCGCAATATTTTTTGCTAAATATATCTATTTTAGGGTTACTAGTACTGTATAAATGTATTATCTTAGATAAATATATCTGTAAATAAATCCGCATTTTTATGCTATAATAGTCTAAAAAAGGAGTTTGTTTTGGATTTTACCCCTTTGTTACCCTTTGACAACCAAGGCAATATAGATGCAGAACTTCTTTCTATGGCAGAAGAACTT
>JALWME010000048.1 GCA_027083995.1 Sulfurovum sp. | reverse complement strand
GTAGGTGTAGGTGTACCTGGGCTTATCAAAGAAGATATGGTAAAAGATGGTGCTATCGTCATAGATATAGGTATCAACCGTATGGAAGATGGCTCACTCACAGGTGATGTAGATTTTGAAAATGTAAGTAAAAAATGTTCATACATTACACCAGTCCCTGGTGGTGTAGGACCCATGACCATTGCTATGCTTCTGTCAAATACACTCAAAGCAGCAAAGGTCAGAGCTTAATGAAAAAATTTTTATCTGCGTTTAGCCGTTTTGCAAGCTCTTGGACAGGAACTATTCTCATCGTTTTATTCCTTATCTTCTTTGTTGCACAATCTTTTGTTATCCCTTCTGGATCTATGAAGCGTACGCAACTCATCGGTGATTTTCTTTTTGCCAAGAAGTTTTCATATGGTATTCCAACGCCTCATTTACCTTGGTTAGAGATACCCCTGCTTCCTGATTTTAACAACAATGGACACCTCATAGAAGGTCCTCGTCCCCAAAGAGAAGACATCGTTATCTTCCGTAATCCGAAAACACCGAAAGTACACTACGTTAAACGCTGTGTAGCAGTAGGTGGAGACGAGCTACTCTATGGAGATAAAAAACTCATGATTCATTTTAATGAAGGAAATGAATATATCAAAGCAAATTATCCTAAAGAAAAAATAGTTTCCATATACGATAAACTTTGGGTAGTTAACCCTTATATGGATAAATATCCTGGTATACAGTACACACCAGAGGGACATACATCTTTTGAATATCTTACTGCCAACTATAACTACAATAAAAAAATTGATATGTCTGTAAGACGAATCACTCATCCTGATGGCACACAGGGTCATCTATTTTACAAAAAAGTAGAACCAGACCACTACTATATGATAGGCGATAATCGAGATAATTCCAGTGATAGTAGAATCTGGGGTTCGGTTCCCTATAAACTCATCGTAGGAAAACCCTGGCTTATCTATATGAGTCTTGAATTTCGTTCTTATAATCGTGTACTTAATGGTCAAAATGGTAGCGGGAAAGACCACGATAAACTTAAACGTGTATGTCCAGACATGGATATAAGTTCAGAAGCTTGTAAAAGCTTGTGGAACAAGCAACGCTATACCATTAGATGGGGTCGTGTGGGTAGGCGTATTGATTCTATACAGCTTGAAGCACCTATCGAGTAATGAGAGAAAGGAAATTTATAATGTCAAAGAAATTTTACATCGCAACAGACCATGCAGGCTATGCACTTAAAGCATATGTAAAAGACTTTGTCCAGGAGCTGGGACATAAAATCATAGACCTTGGACCTGACTCTGCTGACCGTGTAGACTACCCTGATTTTGCCAAAAAATGTGCAGAGGCTGTACTGGCTGATGAAGGAAGCTTTGGCATACTCATCTGTGGCACAGGTATAGGCATAAGCATAGCAGCAAACAAAGTACCAGGTATCCGTGCAGCACTTTGTCATGACCACTACACAGCAAAACTCACACGCCAACACAATGATGCAAATATTCTCTGTTTTGGTGAACGTATCGTAGGCAAAGGTGTCATAGAAGATATGATAGAAGTCTTTGCTTCTACAGAGTTTGAAGGTGGCAGACACACGATGCGTGTAGCGAAGATAGAGGCTTGTACTTTTGGTTCGGATTTGGACTAATCAACCTTTTTGGGCGATAATCACAACCTAAATTCAAATGCAAAGTGTGTTTTAATTTAAAAACTTTTTAGTAAACTCATCTGCATGCAAGGGCTTAGAAAAGTAATACCCTTGATAGCTAAGTTCATCACTAAGTTGGAGCAATAACTTTTTTTGTTTCTCATTCTCTAAACCTTCGATTATAATATTATAATCAAATTGACGCCCAATATCCAATATAGTATCCATGAGTGCAACATCTTTAGGTTTATGCATGATGTCTTTTACAAATTCTCTATCTATCTTTAGTGTATGAAAAGAGAGCTTCTTAAGATATGAGAGAGACGAATACCCAATACCAAAATCATCAATGGCACATTTGATGCCATAAGATTTCAAATCATTAATGACTCCTTGTGTGGCGGAAAAATGATCAATAAGTGAACGCTCAGTTATTTCTAACATAATTTCCGAAGTTTTTATATCATATGATTTTAGCTTTGCAAGAAACAGTTTTGCAAAATCCATCTCTAAAAATTGTTTTGCATTGATATTAATAGAAACATAATCCAATTTCCACTTTCCATCATGTTTCCATTGAGATATCTGTTGGCATACTTTATCTACAAGCCACCAGGTGATTTCTGACAAAAAACCAGCTTTTATTGCAATAGGTATAAACTCTTCAGGAGAGAGTAACCCCCGAGAAGGATGTGTCCATCTAAGCAGAAGTTCTGCAGAGTAGAGTCTTTCGTCCTGCATTTTGACAATGGGTTGGAAAAAGAGTTCCAGTTGGTTGTGTTTGGTAGCATAGGCTAGGTCATGTTGAAGCAAAAAGAGGTTTTTTTGTCTGTTGTCTAAAGATGTATCATAATATGAGACATGTGAACTGTCATTTTTGGCCTGATACATTGCAAGATCTGCATGACGGATAATCTCCTCTATATTTCTAGTACCAGGTTTTATTACCACTATACCCATACTAGATTTTATATGCAAATGCATCTCTTTAATCATATATGGTTTTGAAAATATATTTTGTATTTTTTGAATATAATTTCGACTCTCATCTTCGACTATATTGATATCTTCTGATACACAAGGTACGACAACAACAAATTCATCTCCCCCTAACCTACCTATTTTGGATTTATTTTTTAATGTTTCTTGTAAACGTCTTGAAACAGCCAGTAGTACTTCATCACCTACTGGATGTCCCAATGAGTCATTAATACCTTTAAATTGATCTAAGTCTAAGTAAAAAAGTATGGAATAGCATTTTTGATGTTCAGGTTTTTTGACCAATGTATTTAGGTATAGTCTAAACCCTCTACGGTTCAAAAGTCCAGTTAACACATCATGTTTTACCATGTATTCAAGCTCTTTTAAGGCATTATGTTCTTTTGTTTTGTCTTCTATGATACCTACACCACCTTGTATATTGTCATTTTCATCAGAGTAGGGAAAGGCCTTTGCTTCTATCCAAAAATGTTTTCCATTGAGTGATATATAGGGACCTTCGTAAGATTGTATTCCCTCTACAAATATATCAGAAAAAGTATTGATGCCACGTGTATCGGGTAAATCATACAGCTTCGTCCCCACAATACTTTGGGTACTATGGTCAAATAGTTTACTTAGATGTGTATTGCTATCTAGTATTTCCAGTTTTTCATTATAGGTAAATATCCCAAGTGGAGCATTTTTGAAAAGATTTTGCAAAACTGTATGTTTTGATTCGAGTGCAATGATTTGTTGTTTTTGTTTATACATACTGTAGAGAGTAACTGCCTGGGCAATACAGTGAATAAGTAAGGTTATAGCAATGATATAATTTAGTGGCATTTGCTCTAAAAACGGTAGTGTAATAATAAGTGGAACCAAAATTATATTTATAAAGGTTAGAGATAAACGTATATCTTGAAATAGTGATGACACTGATCCAGAAGCCAAACCTAAAAGTACCGCGACAATAAAGAGTTGATAATAAGCGTCAACATAATGAATATAGTAAAGACCAAGAGAGGTGTATATCATCCCATTAAATATAGCCTGAATAGCAAAGCGTTTATGCCATATTTGTGTACTATATTGATGAGGCTGCTTTTTATAGAGATATAAATTGTAATAACGAAACAGACTCAAAACTGAAAATAAAATAAGCCATATAATGATTTTAAACTTCAAAAGAGGATATAGTGCAATAGTGACTATAATAGATAATAAAATATTGACAGGAAAACTTCGTATTGACAAATGATATAAACTTTCAACGATAGATTGGTCTACTTTCCGAAATACATTGATGTTTCTTAGTATAGTCATAATTTTCATAAAGTATTATAGTATAGTATTCTTTACAACTCAGCACTATTTTTAATCCAATTGGGAAATAATTCCCCGATTCTTAGGTCGCGGGTTGTTGATTGTCTCTAAAATTTAATGTAAACCTACACACATAGATTTGGAATTTCTGTCTCTGCATAATGCTACTTTTAGTGTCTATGTTCCAAGGGATATTCTAAACAATTTTGCTTATGGGGGTTATATTTTGTGGCGGACAGTGAGGGATTCGAACCCTCGGTAGCCGTGAAGCTACACACCCTTAGCAGGGGCGCGGATTAAACCAGCTCTCCCAACTGTCCATCTGATTTGTGAGTGGGATTATAATGCATTTGGCTTAAACTAGAGCTTAAAAAAAGAGATTTTTTGCTACTATACCTTATAAATTATAGTTGATATTTTATTGAAGGAAAACAGATGTTTCAAAAACTGGCACCACTTATTGTATTGATTCTCTTCGGGACAGGCGTTTACCTTATGATGCAAGGTATGGACGATGCTGTACGTATGACAAAAGAAAAAAAAGAGATTAAAAAGCAGCCATGACTTTCAAAATATCTTCGACTTTTTGTTGTGGATTTGCATCTTTATATATAGGACGTCCCACTACAGGGTAATCTACTCCCTCTTTATATGCCAGTTCAAGTGTAGCGACACGCTGTTGGTCTTCAGCATCTTCTCCAAAAGGGCGTATGCCTGGACAGAGTGTAATGAAGTCATTTGAAGTTATATCTTTAATAGCCCTGCTTTCACAAGTTGCACATACTACCCCATCTAGTCCATTTTCATAGGCCATTTGGGCAAACTGCTGTGCCTTTTCATCTATATTTTTTTCATACACTTCTTTAAAGCTCTTTTCATCAAAAGATGTGAGTGCTGTGACAGCTAAAACCAAAGGACGTGTTTTATAACTACTAAGTCTCTGCATCACTGTTTTCATAGCTACTGCACCTGCACTGGCATGAATGTTAAACATATCTACACCAAGCTTGGCTATCTCTTCTGCCGCATCAGCCATGGTGTTAGGGATGTCGTAGAGTTTCAAATCAAGAAATATCTTGAAATTTGGATTTATCTTTTTTAATGCCACTATAAAATCTTTACCATCACGAATGTAGGTACGAAACCCTACTTTTATCCATATATTATAATGCTTAAGTGACTCGGCGAGTGCCAAATTTTCTTCTACAGATGCTAAATCGAGGGCAACACATAGTTCCATTTCACTTCCCTTAGTTTTAAAGTGGTATAATTATACTTTAAAATAACTAATTAAGGACTAAACACAATGTTTGGAAACGATACTAAGAGATATGACATCCCTCAAGATGTCATGGAGACATACAACTACGCTAAAATCAACACTTCAAAAGGAAACATCTGGGTAAAACTTTATGCTGAAGATGCACCCAATACAGTGGCAAACTTTGCACACTTAGCCAATGAAGGTTTCTATAATGGCTTAAAATTCCATAGAGTTATAGATAATTTTATGGCTCAAGGTGGCTGTCCACACTCTAAAGACAACCCTGCTATGGCAGGAACTGGTGGACCAGGCTGGAATATTGACTGTGAAACTGATACGAGTTTAGAGCCACACAGACGTGGTACACTCTCTATGGCACATGCCGGCCCAAATACAGGAGGGAGCCAGTTTTTCATTACCTTTGTACCTACCCCTCATTTAGATGGTGTACATACAGTTTTTGGTGCCATAGAAGAAGATGATACAGATAGTTTTATGGTACTGGATACTATCAAACAAGATGATGTGATTGAGTCTATTGAGATTGTAGCTTCTAGAGCGTAATCACTCGTTCCTCCTTTTTCGAGGCGGAACACATATATGAAAAAGGGAAGCGTTGTATGTTTGGATATTACAGAGTTGCATCAGCAGTCAATAAAACCATTGTAGGCAATCCTAGCAAAAATGCCAAAGAGACTTTAACACTTATTAAAGAGGCTCAGAACAAAGAGGTTTGTGTCATTGTATTTCCAGAGCTAACACTTACAGGATACACTGCCAGTGACCTTCTGATGAACCAGACACTCATAGCCTCACAAAATGATGCACTTGCTTATATATTAAAAAATATTGAAAATACTAATACCATCGCTATTATCGGTATAGCTGTCTTTGAAGCCGATAGGCTCTACAACTGTGCAGCAGTCATTCAAAACGCAAAAGTGCTCGGTGTCGTACCCAAATCCTACCTGCCTAACAAAAAAGAGTTCTATGAAAAACGTCAGTTTACCACAGGACGTGACAT
>JALWME010000047.1 GCA_027083995.1 Sulfurovum sp. | reverse complement strand
CCCAAGGAACCACATTATTTTGCAACTGATATGGATGAGCACAGAGCATTTAAAGATGAAAAAAGCTACCTTGAAATATTTGAAAATGCTGAAAAAAATTATAAAGTAGTTGGAGAAGCATCTGTATATTATTTATATTCGAAAGAAGCTATAAAAAATATACATGCGTTTGATGAAAATGCAAAAATTATTATTATGTTAAGAAACCCTGTTGAAATGGTTTATTCTCTACATTCACAATTGATTCAATCTGCACATGAAGACGTTTTAAATTTTAATACATCATGGAATTTGATAAAAGATCGTAAAGCTGGGAAAAACTTACCTAAACACTCTATAGATCACCAATTGTTATTTTATGATGAAATAGCAAAATACAATGAACAATTGGAAAATGTATATAAATATTTTGATAATAAACAAGTAAAAGTAATACTATTTGATGATTTTAAACTAAATACACAAAAAGTTTATGAAGAAACATTAGATTTTCTAGATGTTAAAAGAGACAATAGAACATTCTTCCCAGTAATCAATGAAAATGATATACCTCGAAACCATTTCATTAACATTCTTATTAAAAAACAACCAAAATGGATAAAGTATCCTAAGAATTTTATAAAATCTATTTTTGGTATTAAAGAATTTGGTCTAGCAGGGATTATTTCAAAACTTAATAAAAAAAAGGTAAAAAGAAAAGAGCTTGAGAGTGATATGAAGAAATTAATATATACAAACTATAAAGACAGTATTGATTCATTAGAACTTATATTAGAAAGAAAGTTAGAAGCATGGAAAGCTATTTAATGCTCTTCCCTAAAAGAAAAACCACCCTCTTTTAGCCTCTGGCGTATCTGTTCTTGATGCTCCATACCCTTGGTCTCTAGTGACACAGAAACATGGGCATCTCCAAATTCTAAGTCTGTGGAGGTTCTATCATAACCTATCTGGACGATGTTTGCACCAATGTCCTTCAATATCCCCGTAAAGTCTTGCAATGCCCCAGGTCTATCTACTAAAATAACCTGTAGTTTCATTTTACGTGCTGATTTCATCAGCCCTTTTTCTATAATAAGAGAGAGCATGGTTACATCGATATTCCCTCCACTAAGTATCACTACTACTTTAGAGCCTTTTGGCAGGTCTATCTTACCATGTAAAAGTGCTGCCACACCTACTGCACCAGCACCCTCTACCAAAACTTTTTGATTTTCAAGTAAAAACAATATGGCTGAGGCTATCTCATCTTCACCAACTGTCTCAAAAATGTCTACATGCTCCAAGATACACTCTAATGTTTTTTCTGATGTATCTCGTACTGCAATGCCATCTGCAATAGTTCTTACAGAAATACTATCTATAGCTTTGCTTGCATCATAAGATTTTTTCATTGCAGGTGCCCCTTCTGCCGAAACTGCAATAACTCTAGTTATAGGACTAAGTTCTTTAGATACCAAAGATACGCCAGAGATAAGCCCTCCTCCTCCTACAGGTACAAGAATGGCATCAACGACATCCATTGTATCAAATATCTCTAAAGCTATACTACCTTGTCCTGCTATCACTTCATCATCTGTAAACGGATGTACAAAAGTATACTTATGTGTTTTAGAAAATTCTACTGCATAGACATATGCTTCATCATAATTTTCTCCTTGAAGTATGACGTTTGCTCCAAGCTCTTTGACCCCTTGTACCTTCGTAAGTGGTGTGGACTTAGGCATGACTATAGTTGCTTTTATACTAAAATATTTTGCAGCAAAGGCAACACCTTGTGCGTGGTTCCCCGCACTTGCAGCAACTACAGAAATATTACTTTCTTTTTCTACAAGTGAGGCTATTTTATTAAAAGCACCTCTTAATTTAAATGAACCTGTATGTTGCAAATTTTCTTTTTTTAGATACACATCATAGCCTGATATTTGACTAAGTTTGGGTGCATAAGAAAGAGGTGTATTATATGCTACATCTTCGAGTCTTTGCTCTGCTTGTTTTATCATATTTAAATCTAACATTAATCTTTCCTAGATATTATATTGCTAGAATTATACCCAAAGGATACAAAGAATGGAATGTGAACTGCCAAGAATAAACTCAAACCAAGAAGAGATGAAAAAATATTTTGAAGAAGCCAAAACCATCGCTGTTTTAGGTGCATCTCCAGATAATACAAAAGCCTCCAACCATGTAGCCAAATACCTTAGGGATGTTGGGTACAAAATGATACCTGTCTATCCGAAACATGATGAAATATTAGGACAAAAAGTCTATAGAAGCCTTGCGGAGATACCAGAACCAGTCGATATGGTGGTAGTCTTTAGAAAACCAGCAGCTCTTGATGCCATTGCTGATGCAGTCATCGCAAGAGGTGATGTAAAAACCTACTGGACACAGCTAGAACTCATCAACAACGACGCAGCACAGCGTGTCAAAGATGCAGGTATTAATGTGGTACAAAACTATTGTGCCATGGTAGAACACAAGGCACTCTTTTAAATATAACTACTGTCTGAATTTTTCTATTTTAGACAGCAGTAGAGAAAAGTCTTGCAGCAGAGACTGCATCTGTGCGATATCAAAAGTATCTATCGCTTCAACTAGATTTGTACTATATGTAATAAAAATATCATTGTTATTCTCTAAAGTAAAGCTCTTTATAGCATCTGAAAAATGTTTAATATCTTCTATATTATTACTCTGTAAAGCCTTTGTGTGTAGTTGTATAACTTGCTGTTTTGTCGTATCAAGATAAAGTGCTAAGTCTTGTAAAGTATGTACATTTAGCTTTTCTATATACTCTCCAGTTGTTCTCTTATCGGGTAACTCTATTATCTCATGTTCTAAAAAGTAGCTAAGGGTTAAAAAAAGATCATCTCGTAATATGGGTTTTCTCAAATACGCATCAAAATGTTTACTTTTCACACGGTCATATTCATCTTTCATCACTGATGCAGTAAGTGCAATGATAGGAACATCACTTTGTTCTTTTAGCTTAGCTGCTGCCTCATAGCCGTCCATATTTGACATGCGTATATCCATAAGTATAAGGTCTGGTTTACTACTTTTAAACTTCTCTAGTGCATCATATCCATCTACTGCTGTGACTATCTCCAATACAGTGTTTTCAAAGTTTTTCTCTATCAATTCACGATTATCTTCAATATCATCGACTACCAAAACCTTGGCTGGCTTAAACTTTATGCTTTCTGCTTTTATACGAGATGTATTTTCTGTATGTTCTAAATCTTGTATGGCTAAAATATCTATGCGATAAAGATGTACAAAAAAAGTTGTACCCCCTTTCTCTATACTTTGTACCGAAATCCTGCCATCCATCATTTCTGTCAAACGTTTAGAGATAGACAGACCAAGACCTGTGCCGCCAAACTTACGATTATCTTGTCCTTCTTGCTGTTCAAATGATTTAAAAATATGATGAATCTGACTTTGCGGAATACCTATACCACTGTCTTCAACTGAAAGTACCAAATCTATTTTACTCAAATGTTCATCTACTTTTAAAGTACCAACTTTCAACTTCACAAAACCCTCATCTGTAAACTTCACTGCATTACCTATGAGATTTACAAGTACTTGTCGCAGACGAACTGCATCCAACAAAAGGCTTTTGGGAATATTTTCATCTATATCTATAATGAGATCTACTCCCTTATTGCGTACAGTCATAAGAAATATAGCTCCTATTTCCTCACATAACTCAAAGAGATTTGTCGCTTTTTTGTTGATTTCCAATTTTCCTGCTTCTATCTTTGATAAATCCAAAATATCATTAATCAAAGTAAGCAAAGAGTTACCTGCATTTTTAATAGTTTTGGTATAGGCTTTAAGCCTTGGTGTTTCTACCTGTTCATCCAATAACTCTGTAAAACCCAGAATTGCATTCATGGGTGTGCGGATTTCATGTGACATGTTGGCTAAAAATTCTGATTTTGATTTACTTGCAGAGATTGCCTCTTCTTTAGCTTTATGTAAATCTTCTTCCATTTGAATACGGTCGGTCAAATCTACCATAATGCTTAATAAAGCATTTTTTCCATCATAAACTATTGGCATGATAGAAATCATAATATGCATTTCACTGTCATCTAAACGTTTAAACTTAACAATACGTTTATTCACTTTTCCTTTTGTTTGTATGATATGTATGATTTCATCACGCTCTGAAGGATTTACATAAAATGACAATACGTTATAATCATAAATATCTTCTGCTGCAATACCAAAGTTTTCCTGTGCGAAAGTATTGGCTCTTAGTACTGATCCATCCAAGCCACTTACAATCATGTTAAGAGGAATATTTTCTATCAGCACACTCATTTGTGCTTCACTCTCTTTTCTTTTTTTAACCTCTTGCGTAAGTCTCCTGTGCCAATAAAATGTACCAAGAAGAAAAAAAGCAAATATACCAAGTATCTGGTATACCAGTGTATAGTCAATCGTTTTATCATAATCAAAAGAGACCCATTTATCTCGTATCTCTTTTTTCTTTTCGGCACCAATACTTTGTAATGCTTTATTGAGTATGGAGAGTAAAAGTTTATTGTTTTTGGTTACACCCATAGTCATACTTCGTTTATGTTCTCCAATAGTTACCATCTTAAAATGAGAATAACCATGTTTTCTAATCTGATATGCCATAGAGACTGCATTGTCAAAAATAGCATCTACTTCATGTAGAGCAAGACCTGCCAATAAAGCATCTAGGTTGGGGTAAGTGACAACTTCTATATTTGGGTGTTGTTCTTTTAAGATATCTTCTGTAATGTAAGATTCTATCACCCCAACACGCTTACCGTCAAAATCAGAAATCTCATAAAAGAAAGTCTCTTTTTTTGCAGTTGCCAATACCAAGGAGTATGTCATGTACGGCTTACTGAAATATAAATATTTTTCTCTCTCTTTACTAAAAGCTATAGCTGCTATCATATCAAGTTTTTGTGCTTTAGCTGCTTCTAAAACATCAGACCATTTTTCATGTTTTGCTATAGCAAAATGTATCCCTGTTTTATTTGAGATTACTTGTAAATAATCCGCACTCATACCGTCATGATTTCCATTTTCATTGATAAAGTCAAAAGGTTCCCAGGCATTGTCCACGCCTACAACCACTGGATCATGTGATGCAATCCAGGCTCTTTCTTCTTTGCTTAGTTCCAATGTATGTAAAAAAGAGCTGACAAAACAAGAAAGAAAAAGCGTCCTAAGTATTTGCGATAGAAACAAATTCATCTATATTTTCCATAAAAATATCTATAAGCTCTGGGTCAAAATGTGTACCGCTATGCTCTTGCATATATGCCACAGAATCTTCTATACTCCACGCCTCCTTATAGCAACGTTTATGAGTTAATGCATCAAAAACATCTATCACCGCTACAATACGCCCATAAAGATGTATCTCATCTCCTTTTAATCCTTTGGGATATCCTGTACCATCCCATTTTTCATGATGCTGTAATGCAATAATATCTGCAGCTTGTAAAATGGCTCTCTTGGAACCTTTTAAAAATTTATGTGCAGAAGTAGTATGTATTTTCATTACTTCAAACTCTTTATCTGTCAATTTGGCAGGTTTGGTTAAAATATCATTAGGTACTGCAATTTTGCCAATATCATGCATAGGTGCTGCATGAAAAACTGTATCTGCATCTTCATCTGTTAGTACAGGATGATATTTGGCTAAAAGTTGAGACATCATAGCCACACGCCGTACATGCCTTCCTGTCTCTGTAGAACATGTTTCTATAAGTTCTGTAAGCATATAGATAATCTCTTTTTGCCAGGCTTCAAATTCTGTTGAAATACGCTCTTTTTCATATTTCATTTTGACTTGAAGAGAAAGGTTATTTTCTTTTAGTACAAGTCTTGATTTGTAAAGTTCCAATTGGCTTTTTACCCTTACGAGTAATTCCTCAGCATGAAATGGTTTTGTCACATAATCTGTAGCACCTATCTCAAAAGCTTTTGAGATGGAGTCTATATCTACTTTTGCTGTGAGAAATATGATAGGAACGTCTGCATATTCTGGTATTCTTTTTATACGTTCACAAACGGTAAACCCATCCATGTTTGGCATCATAATATCAAGTAGAATAATATCATAACTGTGTTGATTGACTAAAGAAAGTGCCTCTTCTCCAGAAAGAGAGAAGGTAAGGTTATAGTTTTCTTCGCGTAAAATATTCATAGCCATTTGTATATTGTCTACAACATCATCTACGATAAGAACATTATAACCCAAATCCATTTCCCCTCCAAAAATTATATTATAATAATATATCACAAAAAAACCAAAATAAAGTCAATCTTGGGTTTTCTTTATTAAAAATACTCCTGATTCAACATGTAATGTATGTGGAAACTGGTCATACATGGCAGCTTCCACTACATTGTGTGTTTGGGTCAAGGTCTCTAAATCTCTTG
>JALWME010000046.1 GCA_027083995.1 Sulfurovum sp. | reverse complement strand
TTATATCTCTTTTTGCTATACTGTCTTAAAAAGAAAAAGAGTACCCTATGTCACGTTTTTTACTACTATTTAGTTTGCTACTATTCCCCTCACAAAGTTTTTCAGATACATTATACACTGTCAATATTGCTGTATATAAAGATGCCACCACGCTAAACAAAAGACTAAACAAGCTTTCCCCTAAATTGAAGGACACCATAAAAGTTATAAAGAAAAATGGGCAGTATCGTGCCAATACATTTCCCACTACAGATATAAAAGTATTAGAAAAATTACTGCCTCGTTACAAAAAAGAGTTTACAGATGCACACATAGCCGTTATACCAAAAACCAATAGCAGTAACGGATTATATAAAGAAAGATAGAAAATCAGAGGTGCTAAAAGCTTTGCACCTTTTGTAATTAATTTAAAAACTTGTATCATATGGTACAAGTTCACCTTTTTTTAATCTTGGTAGTATATCTACTTTTATCTTTCTTAAAATATAACCTTTCTTAGAATAATCTAATGAATTATCATTTCTTATATTTTGATACAAATCTGTATAGTATTTTCTTAGAAGCAATAATAAATATTCTTTTAGTTTTTCTTTTTCGAGAACTACTATATTCTCATTTATTTCTAATCCCATTAATAAAGGATTGTTATAGTCTTTATTTAAAAGAGCCATAAAGGTATCTTCGTAGCCTTTAAACATTTGAATATCAATAACATTTAATACATCATCAATAAGTTCTGGTTTTGCGATTAATGTTTTCAGGATAGTTTGATGAGCAGAATCATCTCTTTGCTCAGAAAAGTTATCTCTTGCCTGTGCCACATTGGTTTGCTTCCCAAAAAGTGCTGGAGCCACCCCTAACACAGTAGCTGCCAAAGGTATGTAGGCATCTTTTATAATTTGGGAGAGTCCTTCCAAAAACTGTTTAACTGCTCCAAAAGCTGCTTCTTTTGCCCGAGGGTCATTTAAATCATATCCCTCACATATCTTCTCTATAACAAAAGGGATAAGAGGTTTGGCATCCCGTAGAAGTTGTGCGACTTTTTGGCTCTCTCCTTTTGCAATGAGATCTGCAGGGTCTTGCCCATCTGGGAAAAGTACTACTCCACCGTCAAACCCTGCTTTACTTAACATATCTGCAGCTTTAAGTGCAGCAGCTACGCCTGCTTTGTCCCCATCATAGGCCAATATAATTTTAGGGTCACCCTTACGTAACATAGGCAAATGCTCTGTGGTCAAAGCCGTACCCATCCCCGCTACCGCTTCTGTAAATCCAGCCTGATGAAACATCACTACATCCAAGTACCCTTCACAGACTATGAGCTTTTTGTTTTTATAGATACTCTCTTTGGCCAAATGATACCCGTAGAGTAAGCGTGATTTGTTAAAAAGTTTTGTCTGTGGGGAGTTGATATACTTCGCAGGATGATTTATAATAGTTCTTCCTCCAAAACCCACGATAGAAGCCGATGCGGAGTAGATAGGAAAAGTAATACGCTCTGTCAATCTGGCATAAAAACCAGTTTCATTTTCACTTTTAGCAATAATGCCTGCTTCTACTGCTTTAGGCAAAGGGAGCAAAGCGGAAGTTAAAAATCGCATCACCTCTGTACCTGTAGGTACATAACCAATCTCAAATCGTTCTATTGAGTTTTGACTCACTCCTCTATCTAGTAGATATTTTGTGGCTACTTGGTTTTGGTTGAGATTTTTCACATACCATTGTCCTATGGCTTCAAGCACACGTTTGGCATCAGAGTAATCTGAACTTCCTTTGGTATATGTTAGAGAAAAGTTAAACATAGAAGCCAGTTTTTCTATAGCCTCGGGGTACGAAAGTTTTTCCAGTTCCATGAGAAACCTAATGCTGTCCCCTCCTACGCCACAGCCAAAGCAGTGGTAAATCTGCTTAGTTGGGCTTACTACAAAAGAGGGGGTTTTTTCTCCATGAAAAGGACAATTCGCTTTGTAGTTTGCACCTGCTTTACGCAACTCTATAAAGCTACCGACTACATCTATAATATCTATACTATTTTTGAGTGATTCTATGGAAGCATTATCTATCATAGAGAAGATTATATCTAAGTTAGATATAATTTAATCACATAATTTTTAAGGACCGTTTTGGAACAGCTATTACCTGCTTATGATGACCCTCTTTTTTCTATACTTCTCATTATTGTTATTGGTCTAATTATTGCTGTAGCTACGTATGGTTGGGGGCTTTATACGCAACAAAAAGAAGAAGGTCGCCTTCTGAAGTTTTTAGACAAATTTGATTCCTCTGAATGTGCCTTAGATACAAATGATATGCCTTACGAAACACATATGCTCAAACCACTTACCTTGCTTGCAAAAGCCTTTGAACATGCAGGTGAATATCATAAATCTATCTCTATCTATCTCTATCTTATCAAAAATATAACAGAAGACTCAGGCAAAATAGAACTTCTGGAAAGACTTGGAAATACCTATCTGTATGCAGGATTTTTAGAACGTGCTAGATCCATTTATATCGATATTTTACGCAAAAGACCTCGTAATGTAAAAGTGCTTTATCAACTAGGCATTGTCTATGAAATGATGCACCAATACAAAAAAGCCCAAGAGATCCTGCAGCCACTTAAACTCCTCAATGAAGACATCTACGAACTTAAACTGTTTTTAGACCTATTACAAATACAATCCAATAAGTCCACTTCAATAGAACACAAAATAAAACGACTCAAAAGTATTTTGAAAGAGGAGCCTAAACTATATCGTGAAGTGGTCTCTGCATTACTAAAACTTGACACCAAAGAGGCATGGGAAATCATTGACAGTACACGAATAAAAGAGATACTTGACATACTTTGGTTCTTACCCAATTCACAACTCGATTTAGATATAATCCTTGCCAATAAAGAACTTAATACTCTTTATTATGCAAAAGGATATCTGCAAAAACCTTTTAGCAAAACAGGTAAAGTAGGAGAGAGTGGTATTTTTGCACTGGACATACTGGCAACAGCAAAGCAGCATGGATTCAAAGAAGGAGAGTTGCGGTTTTCTTTCCTTTGTAAAAAATGTAAACAGAGTTTTCCTGTAAGTTTTAAACGTTGTCCAAACTGTATGTCTATATACTCTGTGAAAGTTGAGGAAAGCATTGGAAAAACAAGCCCGAAAACAGATTACTCTTTACTCTGATGGTTCCAGCTTAGGCAATCCAGGTCCAGGAGGATATGGTGGTATCTTAGAATATAATGGAAAACGTAAAGAATATTTTGGAGGTGACACACACACCACAAACAACCGTATGGAACTTCAAGGTGTTATAGAGGGACTCAAACTTCTAAAAGAGCCTTGTGATGTGGAGGTCATCTCGGATAGCTCATATGTAGTAAAAGCGATTAATGAATGGCTAGACGGATGGGTACGTAAAAACTTTGCAAAAGTCAAAAATGTCGATTTGTGGGAAGCTTACTTAAAAGCAGCTGCAACACATAATGTGCATGGGACATGGGTCAGAGGACATAATGGACACCCAGAAAACGAACGCTGTGATGAACTTGCACGCAATGAAGCAGAACGTATAAAAGCAACACTATAAAAAGGAACAATTCGATGAACGATTACAGTCAACTAGAAAAGCGACTGAACTATACATTTAAAGACAAGCAATTGATTATTGAGGCTTTGACACATAAAAGTGACAAAAAGCCTTATAATAATGAGCGGCTTGAGTTTTTAGGCGATGCGGTACTTGACCTCATTGTCGGCGAATACCTCTTTAGTAAATTTCCTAAATCAAACGAAGGTATCTTATCAAAAATACGTGCATCTCTTGTCAACGAATCAGGGTTTACACTACTTGCCAGAAAACTTGACTTAGGTAACTATATTTATCTCTCTCTTGCAGAAGAAAATAACAATGGCAGAGATAAACCTTCACTACTCTCCAATGCTTTTGAAGCGATTATTGGGGCAGTTTATATAGAAGCAGGGCTAGAGGTAGCCAAAAATATCTCCATCAAACTTCTTGAAGAATGTCATCCCAAAATAGATTTACAATCTTTATCAAAAGATTACAAAACTGCTTTACAGGAACTCACACAGGCCACGCATGGCGTAACACCTTCTTATGAAATGCTAGGATCTTCTGGACCAGACCATAAAAAAGAGTTTGAGATTGCCATCATTTTAAATGACAAGATCATAGCAAAAGCAAAAGGCAAGAGCAAAAAAGAGGCCCAACAAAAAGCAGCCCAAATAGCACTTAAGGAATTAAAAAAATGAATACCTTTGGAAAAAAACTCACCTTGACAACCTTTGGAGAATCTCATGGAAAGGCTCTAGGGTGTATTCTTGATGGTGTACCTGCTGGTTTAACTATAAATGAAGACTTTATACAATCTGAACTAGACAGAAGAAAACCTGGCAAATCAAAGCTAGAGACAGGAAGAAAAGAAGATGATAAATTTGAAATCCTCTCAGGCATCTTTGAAGGCGTAAGCACAGGTACACCCATTGCCATGATTATCTTTAATACCAATCAAAAATCAAAAGACTACGACAATATCAAAGAGCTTTTTCGTCCAGGTCATGCAGACTTTACCTATTTTCATAAGTATGGGCTCAGAGACTACCGTGGTGGCGGACGTTCTTCGGCACGTGAAACAGCTGCACGTGTGGCTGGAGGTGCCATAGCGAAACTCATGCTCAAAGAACTAGGTATCTCTATAGAAGCAGGTATCTGTGAAATTGATGGGATTAAAGGCAAAGTGCAAGATTTCACACACGCAAAAACCTCTATAATGTATGCATTAGATCCCGATACAGAAGCTACACAAAAAGCAGCCATACTCAAAGCGAAAGAGAATCATGACTCTGTAGGAGGTGTAGTACTTACCCGTGCTACTGGTATACCCATAGGTTTAGGTGAACCTCTTTACTACAAACTAGATGCCATTTTGGCTGAGGCAATGATGGGTATCAATGCAGCCAAAGCAGTCGAGATAGGTGATGGTGTTGCCTCCACACACCTCAAAGGAAGTGAAAATAACGATGAAATCACCTTGGATGGCTTCAAATCAAATCACTCTGGAGGTATGTTAGGTGGGATTAGTAATGGTGATACCATCATCGTAAAAACACACTTTAAACCAACACCCTCCATCTTTCAAGAGCAAGATACCATTACCACACATAATGAAGAGGTTAAATGTAACCTAAAAGGTCGCCATGACCCTTGTGTTGCCATACGTGGAACAGTAGTTTGTGAGGCGATGATGGCACTTACTTTGGCAGATATGACCCTACTCAACATGGGTAAAAAAATGGAACATTTAAAGTGTATATATAAAGGATAACATTGTGAAGAAACTTGGATTAGGACTACTTGGACTTATGGTTATTGCAGGTATGTATTATTTCACTACAGGAGCAGGACAAATAACTGCTGAAATTAAAACACATATAAGCCAAGAACTCAACTCTTTGGGAAAAGAGGGCTTTAGAGTCAAGCAAAGAGAGATTAAAGAGGAAGAAGAACATTTTATTCTCTCTTTTGATGATCCTGAAAAAATAGCCCATTTTCTGTCACGTCAAGGCGTACAGCTCAATGTTAACGATGCAAAGATGTTAAAAGGCTTGCAAGTCGGTGTAGATGTTTATTATCTAAATGATGCCTATTCTGTTGTCTCTTTTGATATCTATCCTGTCACCCTACCTACGATACTTAGAGAATCTGCATATAATGATGCAGAGAAAAAATCCTTAACCCAAATAGAGGAGATGTTAAAGCAAAAAGCCTTTCTCGTACATATCGCAGTAAACAAACTAGGCACTGGGTTTAAAGGGTATATGAAAGACATAGATGAAGTACTTCATGGAGACAAAGATATGACACTGCGTATGCACGGGCTTAAATTTTCAGGAGATATCAAAGAAAAAAAGCTAAAAAGCATCCATCAAACCCTTCAAAAACTCACTATACAGATACCAAATAACATAGAGATGATACTTAAAAATCTTGTAAGTAATTATGAAGTCACAGGAGATACACCTTATGACTACAGTTCAGACTACAACATAGAAAAAGCATACATCAATGCAAAGTCAAAGTTTAACGTCCTTATAAATGACATACTCATACACTCCACGTCTACAGTCAAAGATGGTCTTGCTTCTGGTACTATGCATATCCAAGCAAAATCTATGCATATGACAGCAAAATCTAAGACCTACATCTTTGAAACTTTTGCTTTTGAAACATACGCCAAAGGTCTAGATATATCTGCTTTTGAAAAACTGCAACACATAGATGTCAACAATAAACAAGAGCTAAATATCCTTATGCAACAGATGCTCTCTAAAGGTGTTAGTTTTGAGATTCCTAATTTTTCTGTAATGAACATAGTGTCTGAAGGCCACAAACTTGGTGGATTTAACATTACAAGTAAAGTAGATTTGGACAAATCATTCAATGTTATTGCTATAGAGGCAAACCCTCTGTTACTACTCTCTTCAATAGATGCCAATTTACACATCACACTTTCTAAAGAACTTTTTAGTCTTATTGCACAGCAACCCCAAGCTATGATGGCACTCATGCTCTTTCAACCTAAAGATATAAATGGCAAAAAGGTTTACAAA
>JALWME010000045.1 GCA_027083995.1 Sulfurovum sp. | reverse complement strand
TCCATTTCCCCTCCAAAAATTATATTATAATAATATATAATAACACAAAAAAACCAAAATAAAGTCAATCTTGGGTTTTCTTTATTAAAAATACTCCTGATTCAACATGTAATGTATGTGGAAACTGGTCATACATGGCAGCTTCCACTACTTTGTGTGTTTGGGTCAAGGTCTCTAAATCTCTTGCTAATGTCTCGGGGTTGCAAGAGATATAAATAATATTTTCAATACTGGAGATTAGTGCTATAGTCTCTTTATCAAGCCCTGCACGTGGAGGGTCTACTAAGACTGTAGAAAAATCATATGATTGAAGGTCAATATGTTGCAGTCTATTAAATACTCTTACCCTGTTTAATGCTTCTGTCATCTCTTCTGATGAGAGCCTTGCAAAAGTAATATTTTCTATACCGTTTAATACACAGTTTTGCTGTGCTGCTTTAATGGATCCCTTACTTATCTCTGTGGCTAGTACTTTGTCAAAATAGTATGAAAGAGGTAGAGTAAAATTCCCTAAACCACAATAAGACTCTAAAAAATCTCCATAACCTACTTTTCTTGCTTGCTTAATAGCCCACTCTATCATTTTTACGTTGACTGCAGGATTGGGCTGAGTAAAGCTGCTCTCATACTCTACATACGTAAATGTCCTAGTATCAATATCAAGCTTTTCTGTGACAAATTCATCCGAGAGTATAACCTTTTGTTTACGGCTTCTACCCATAACTTTACACGCTAGTTCAGACTCTAAAAGTTTTGCTTCTTTGCTCCATTCATCATCTAGCTTTCTGTGATATAGCATAGTGATGAGGCACTCATCTGTGGTAGTAGCTAAAAACTCTACTGCAAACAAACGATGTTTCAATACTTTTGCAGAAGTATTTATTTTATCCAGTAACTTCCACATACGTTTTTCTATGGGAAGTATCACTTTAGGACACTCCTCTATGTTAATAGCCCCATTCTTAGTGATGTTACCCATGGCATAATCACATCTATCGCCATCATGCCAGATACGAAATTCGGCCCTGGCTCTATAGTGAGAAGATGGTGAATCAAAAACCTCTAACGTTTTACTATAAAAAGGTGCTAGTAACTTACTGACTCTCAATGCTTTTTGTACAAGTTGCTCTTCATAACTCAATGTATGTAAGCCACATGAACCACATATTCCAAAATGTTTACATGTCAAATTTATGCCTTTAATTACAATTTGGTATAATCGCAATACTAATTATTTATCAAATTTTATCTAAAAGGGTTAAAGAATGTCTATATCCGTCGTCATTTTAGCTGCAGGTCAAGGGACAAGAATGAAGTCTACTACACCAAAAGTGTTGCATGAAATCTCTGGAAAGTCTATGTTGTTTCATGCTATTGATGCTGCAAAGAACCTATCTGATGATATTACAGTAGTACTCTATCATCAAGCAGCACGTATACAAAAAGAGATAGAATCACACTATAAGGGTATACGTTTTCATATGCAAGACGCTGAGCAATTCCCTGGTACTGGTGGTGCCATGAAGGGTGTAAATGTAAAACATACCAAAGCACTTATACTTAACGGAGATATGCCTCTAGTCACTATGGATGCACTTGAAGCTCTCATACAAGGTGATGCAGATATCAATATGTCTGTGATTAAGCTTGATAATCCTTCTGGCTATGGACGTGTCATTATTTTCGATGGAAAGGTACATGAGATTGTAGAAGAGAAAGACTGCATCCCTGCCCAAAAAGAGATACAAACTGTCAATGCAGGTGTTTATTGTGTCAAAAAAGAGTTGCTTGATAGCTATATTCCTGCACTCAATAATAACAATGCCCAACAAGAGTACTACCTAACAGATATTATCAAAATGGCAGTAGATGAAGAAAAAACAGTACACCCAGTTATCGTAGAAGAAGAAGAGTTCAAAGGAGTCAACTCCAAGCTAGATCTTGCTTATGCGGAAGAGATACTCCAACGTCGCATCAAAACAGCATGGATGAAAGCAGGTGTAAGTATGCGCTTACCTGAAACTATCTATATAGACAGCCGTGCTACTTTTGAGGGGGAGTGCCTGTTGGAGAATGGTGTGAGTATTCAAGGTGCATCATCTATCATCTCTTCTCACATTAAAACACACTCTGTTATAGAAGACTCACACATAGAAAACTCAGCCGTGGGTCCTATGGGACGCGTAAGACCACAAACAAAACTCATCAACACACATATTGGGAACTTTGTAGAGGTCAAAAAATCTACGCTTACAGGTGTAAAAGCTGGACATCTTGCATATATTGGTGATGCAAGCATAGATGAGGGTACAAACATCGGTGCAGGCATGATAACTTGTAACTATGATGGTAAAAACAAATACAAAACCATCATTGGCAAAAATGTTTTTATAGGATCAGATACACAAATAGTAGCACCTGTAAACATAGCAGATGATGTTATCATTGCAGCAGGAACTACAGTCAACAAGGATGTAGAAAAAGGCTCTTTGGCTATTTCCAGAACCGATATGAAAACAATTAAAAACTTTTTCTATAAATTCTTTAGCAAGGAATAAAATGCAGGTGAATCTAAGTGGGAAATCTATACTTTTAGGTGTCACAGGGAGCATCTCTAGCTACAAAGCATGTGATTTGTCACGTCTATTTATAAAAGCTGGAGCTACAGTTCATGTCATTATGACACCAGGTAGCGAACGTTTTGTCTCAGCACTCACTTTTGAAGCACTGACACGTAATCCTGTACTTACAGAAACAAGTGAAAACTGGAGTTCTGAACTCAACCACATAGACATAGGCAAAAAATGTGACGTATTTGTCATAGCCCCAACGACTGCAAACACACTAAACAAGCTCTCACAAGGCATCGCGGACAACATTTTGACGCAAACTGTGCTAGCATTTAAAGGGAAAGTACTTGTAGCCCCTGCGGCAAATACACAAATGCTTGCGAACGCTTACACAACACAGAGTCTTCAAATGCTTGAAGAAAATTATACAATCATCACACCCCAAGAAAAACTCCTTGCATGTGGGGATGTCGGTAATGGTGCATTGGCAGAACCTGGTGAAATATTTTTTGAAACAGCCAAAGTGCTTTTAGAAGAAGATTTTTGGAAAGAGAGAGCAGTGGTAATTACAGGTGGCGGAAGCAGGGAAAAGATAGATGAAGTACGTTACATATCTAACTTCTCTTCAGGCAAAATGGCAAAGGCTCTTTCTCTTGCTCTTTACCTCAAAGGTGCAAAAGTACACTATATCACCTCAATGGGAGCAGATGGCTTACCTCTAAACATTAGCTCTGAGTCATTTGAAGATGCCCAATCACTTCTAAAACTTACACAAACAGCTCTAAATAGTGCCATTAAAGAACATAAAGAACCTTACTTGTTTATGGTAGCAGCTGTAGCAGACTTTACACCCAAGTCTCCCAAACCTGGCAAAGTAAAGAAATCTTCTTTGGGCTTGGAGTGGGACATACAGCTTACCCAAACTCCCGATATACTCTCAACACTCAAAAGAAAAGGCATCAAAACCGTGGGGTTTAAAGCAGAGATGGATAGTAAAGAAGGAGTGAACAATGCAGTAAACCTTCTGAAGCAAAAAAATGTAGATGCAGTCTGTTATAATCTACTCAAAGATGCTAAGAGTTTTGGCGGAAGTGACAATGAGATTACTTTTATTAGTAAAGAAAGTCAAATACCTTTAGGAAGACATGACAAACTCACTCTTTCACATAAAATTATAGACCAAGCCAAGAAGCTAAGTCATGACTAATACCCTACTCAAACATCTTGCAATTATTATGGATGGCAATGGAAGATGGGCAAAAGAACGTGGGTTTAAACGCACTAAAGGGCATGAAGCAGGAGCTGAGATTATCCGTGACATAACCACCTATTGTGCAGCAGACAGTGAGATAGAAACAGTCACTTTTTATGCTTTTTCTACAGAAAACTGGAAACGTCCCAAACTTGAAGTTGATTTTCTTATGAAGCTGCTTGATAAGTACTTGAAGAATGAACTTTCTACCTATCAGAAGCATGGGATAAGATTTCAAGCCATTGGCAATATGGATGCCTTTTCCAAACCTTTACAAAGACGCATAGAAGAGACCCAAGAACTTACCAAAAACAACAACAATCTCATACAGGTACTTGCACTAAACTATGGAGGCAGAGCAGAGATAGTCACTGCGGTAAACAACATTATATCAAAGGGGTTATCTAAAGTCACAGAAGCAGACCTATCCTCTGCCCTGCAAACACCCTATAGTGATATAGACTTACTCATTCGTACTTCTGGAGAAGAACGTATTTCCAACTTTTTACTGTGGCAAATTTCCTATTCAGAGTTTTATTTTAGCCCAACACTATGGCCAGACTTTACCCCAAGTGAGTTGGATGCCATTATACAAAATTTTAAAAACCGTTCACGACGCTTTGGAGGTGTCACATGATTGAAAATTCACTCTTAGGACTCTTTGTCTTTGTCTTTGGAACCCTCATAGGCTCTTTTCTCAATGTGGTCATCTACCGCATACCAAAAAATGAAAGTATCGCTTTTCCAGCTTCAAAGTGTCAAAGCTGTCAAACCCCTTTAAAGTGGTACCACAACATCCCCATTTTCTCTTGGCTTGTCCTAAGAGGCAAATGTGCTTTTTGTGCTAAACCTATAGCAAAGCAGTATCCTATTGTTGAGTTTATTACAGGTCTTATCTTTGTGGCACTCTTTATAAAACTTGGGATGGTGTGGTACTTTCCTTTTGTAGCATTTTCTTTTGCTGCTCTCTTTGCTTTGGTCATGATAGACTTCAAGTATATGGCTGTACCTGATAATGTAAATTTCACAGCACTTCTGCTGGCTCTTGTACAACCTAACTTCCTAAATGCACTTATGTACGCAGCCATAGCTGCTGGCGGACTCTACCTCATAGGCTTATTCTCTTCACTGCTAGCTAGAAAACAGGCTATGGGTGGGGCAGATGTCATTGTGGCTGGTACGATGGGAGCATTGCTTGGATTTCCCAACTTCTTTGTAGCAATCTTCCTTTCAGCAGTCCTAGCCATGATACCCGCGATGATATGGCGAGACAAAGGTGTGCCTTTTGTACCGTTTTTAGCACTGGCTACACTCTTGGTCTATCTCTACGATACACAAGCAACACAACTTTTGGAAACTATCATTTATGGTTAATGTTAAAGGGTATATCTCGTCCAACTTTGCCAAAGCATTTTTGACAATATTTGTACCTTTTTTTCTTATTATATCACTGGTATTTTTAGTAAAAATTTCTTCACTGACCTCAAAAATACAGATAACCTTTGGGGAACTTCTCACGCTTTACAGCTACTCTATATCTGACATTATATTTTATACCCTTCCTCTCTCTTTTATAGCATCTCTTACAAATGTACTACTAAAACTTTCACAAGCCAATGAACTGATTGCTCTTTATGCTTTAGGTCTGAAAGCCGATAAGATACTACGGTCTCTGCTCTTACTTGCCCTACTCTTCTCTATACTCTTGTTCTCTATATCATTTCTGGCTATGCCTTTGAGTAAGCAGCTCTATAAAGAGTTTACCAGTGCTAAAAAATCAGAAGCAAAGCTAAACATCGTTGCAGGAAAACTGGGACAAAAATTTGGAGACTATTATATCTATGTCAAAGAGAACAAAAAAGAGAAATTTCAAGATATCGTTATATACAACCGTACAAAAAAAGATGTAGAACAGTTTTTTGCTTCCCAAGAAGGAAAACTAAATAAAATAAATGGCACAACATCCCTTTTGCTCAATGATGGCTATGGATATACCTATTCAAAAGAAAAACTACAACAGGCACAATATCAAAGTCTGGAGGTCTTTGACACAAGTAAAAGTAAATCTTTTCAATTTCAAGACATTGTTTCTTATTGGTCTAAAGCTAGTACAGATATCAAGATACTTCACCGTGCACTCTTTTTCATTTTTGTGAGTCTTATCCCTATAATTTCTGTCTATCTCGTGGCATCTTTTTCCATGATTAACCCTCGTTATCAAGCAAACCGTTCATTTCTTGTCATATTTGTTACCACCTTACTTCTTTATTTGATAGCTTCATCTTTGGAGAAATGGGGAAACTTCTATACGCTAGCTGCCATAGTATTTGGGATGATACTTTTAGGCAAATGGCTCTTTACAAAACGTGTGGCAAAGTATTTCTAAGATGCGAGTTAAAGCAGTTATCGCCTATGATGGGTCCTCTTATTTTGGGTTTCAAAAACAAAAGTCAATCAAACAAACTATCACTGCCACGATAGAACTAGCCTTGCATTCTCTCAATATCTACAGTCATATCACAGGTTCAGGTCGTACAGATGCAGGAGTACATGCGTCTGGTCAGGTTATTCATTTTGATTTACCGCCTTATTGGTCAGACCTAGATGATTTAAAGGAAAACATCAACCGTAAACTTACAGATATTAAAATCAAGCATATCTGTAAAGTCGCTAATGATTTTCATGCACGTTTTTCCGCCAAGACACGTATCTATCGTTATATCTTTAAAACCTCACAACCTTCCGTCTTTGAACAAAAGTATATCTCATACTATGCACCTTTTGATGAGAGGCTCCTACAGGAAGTATTGCAAATTTTTGTAGGTTCTC
>JALWME010000044.1 GCA_027083995.1 Sulfurovum sp. | reverse complement strand
ACAACTACCCACAAAATAGACTCACAGATCACCGTATTGGACTCACACTTTACGCACTGGATGATATTATGAACAATGGTACACTTAAACTAGTATTTGATCCTCTGATGGCACATGCAAGAACAGAATCTATTAAAGAAGCTGGGCTATAATAAACTAAATACATTAAAGCACAAAAGGTTACATCATGCATAAATTGTTTCTTATAACAACTATTTTATTTTCTACAATACTACTTACAAGTACAGTTTCCGCCGAAGAACTTAACTGGCTTCATGACTACAATAAAGCCTTGGAAAAGGCAAAAAAAGAAAACAAAGCTGTCTATCTATTTATTGGTGCTGACTTTTGTAAGCATTGTGATAGATTTAAAAAACAAACTCTTTCAAAAGAAGATGTAATCAAAAATATGGAAAAAGAGTATGTACTTCTATATATGTCAAGAGACAAACATGATATTCCAGATAGATTTGAAATATATGGTGTACCAAGACACTACTTTTTGACTGCTGATGGTCAAATTATTGCAGATGGCCAAGGCAGTAGAGAGCCAGCAGGATGGTATGATGTTTTAGATGAAGTTGATTTACTCAAAGAAAATTTTAAAACAAATTCCAAAAAGAAAAAGAAATAACCAATATGAGTTCCTTTCAGCAAATACAAAATAGCCAAGACATCAAACAAACCCTCAATGCGACTTTTAATGTGGACTTGTCACTAGATGGGGGCTGGGGCTATATCCAAGAAGAAGCAACCATCATAGAAGCACTAAAAGACGGTATGTCTCCAACTCAATTGGAGCATATGATTGTCACTATGCGTACACATTTAGAGATGAATATCATACAAGAAAAAACAAACCGATATGCAGGCATCAATGCCAATGAAAAATCTCGAGAATCCCTCCATACCGATAATACAGTAATTGACAAAGTAAGCTATGAAATCACTGCCATAAAAGAAGACCTTTACCATGCTTTTGTTAAAGAGTATAAAGAAGGCTATGAGAGCGAAGCATTTGATTTAAGTGATCACTTTAGAAGAAGAAAAGAAGCCACACTCATACGAGAGGTTGTCCATTACTTTGATATAACACATATCAAATAAGTTCCTATCCAGGAAGCATACTTGCATTGTATAAAATAAAGCAAGTACACAGCCATAAATAAATTTATTCGGTTACCTCTGCTAACGCTGCATTCATTTGCTTTTGTGCTTTTAAAAGTACATCTTTTGACTCTTTATCTGCAACATCTATAGAGCTAAACCAGTTGTACACAGACGGATAGGCAAAATGCACCACCTTCTCTCCTTTTTTCTTATACATGTAAAGCGTACAAGGGGCAAATGCTCCTGCTTCAGGATGTTCTTTTGATACAGTATAGATAACAGGTACTTTACATATGGAATAGACATCAAAAAAATCATAAGAATCATTTCCTGAACTCTTAAGATCATCTACCAGTTGATTAAACCCAGCCACAACAAAACCTGCTGTCTCAACTCCAGCTTCAATCTCTTCCTGTATGCCTTCTGCTTCATCTTCTATCTCATCTTCTTTTACATCCATCTCCATTGTAAATCTCTGCACAAGATCACCTTCAGGCTTTGCTATCTTGTAGTCAAGTTCTTCAAATTTACCATTTGGAAGTGCTTTAGCCAAAGTATCTGCTATCTCTTTCATATAGGCTACCAAATCCGCATTATCTGCTGGGATACCTGTCACTTTGGCAATACCACTAGCTGACATCGATGACACAGAAATGGTTTTTTCTCCATTTCTAGTATAGATAGACATACTAAGTGGTGTAAACAATGCCATTTCAGGATATTTTTTCATGATTTTGTTTACAAAATCTTTTTTATGAAAAGTCATTAAATAATAGAGTTTATGTGGGTGTTTTTTATATTTAGCATCAAATGGTATATTCATATCATTAATACCTGTTACATAAAAACCTGCATTGGTAAATGCCTTCTCTACAGAAGCAGCATTAATTTTTCCACCTTGGTTATCTGCTGTATATATACGAATATCTTGTGCCGCAGTTTCACTCTTTGTTGATGCAACTTTTTTAACCTCTTCTTTTGCATATGCTGTCATTCCAAATGTCAACAATACTGCCAGAACCAAATGTTTTAAGTTTATATTCATCATTAATCCTTCATATTTAATTTATATTAATTATCATAGCCAAAAAGCTATTATAGTTTACTTTTAATATACTCTATGTTTTTTTGCGTTTTACGTGTAAAGGAATGATTATCTCCAAATACAGTTTTACGTATCTTGAGTGCTTTGTTCAACTCCTGTAGTGCCTTTTTGTACTTCCCTTGGTTGAAGTAGATTAAACCGATATTACTATGTGCTAACGCGATAGTATAATGATTCTTATCAAGTGTCTTTAATCGCACCTCTAATGATTTATAATAATACTCTAAAGCCTTTTTATATTTCATTTGCTTCCGATATACGCCTGCTATGTTATTGTTGGTGATAGCCGATGTTCGATGATTTTTCCCAAAATTTATTTCTTGTATTTCCAAAGATTTAAAATAATACTCAAGTGCCTCTTTGTATTTTTTCATTTTAGAATATATCCCACCCATATTATTATAAGTTGTAGCTGTAATTGAATCATTCTCATCTAAAAGCTTTTTTTGTATTTTTAGTGCTTCAAAACTATAGGCTAATGCTGCATTATAATCTCCTGTTTTTTCAGCAAAAATACCAAGTCTTCCATAAGTAGTCATAGTCTCTTTAGAAAATTCACCAAAAGTAATATAATCCTCATTTAGTTGCATAAGACTATATTTTACAGCACTCTTAAAATCACCTCTTTTTTTAGCATCATCTGCCTTGTTATGATTAGGTCCATGTCCATATAGCAATGGCATGCTAAAAAAAATCGCATAAAATACTAATTTTTTCATCTAGGCTCCTTAAAATTATATATCTTTGTTAATCTAAGAGATAGACAGCATCACCCTCTTTGATACTACCTGGACTTAATACCTTAACAAAAATACCTCTGCCATCTTTAAGTAGTTTTGGGAGTTTTACGTTTACCTTGGACAGCCCCTTACAAAGAGTGCCATGTTGACTCACAGCCAACACAACAGACCCGATTACAATCTTGCTATCAATGCCTAAGTGATATGGATTATAATCCATTAAGATATTTTCGCCCAAATCACCGTAAGATATGCTTACATTATTTTTTCTTACAAGTTCATAGCTATCAAGTGAGGTTAACAGTACAGATCTTGCACTATCTTTACCATAGTGTTTGTCTTTCAATACACCTTTTAAATCTAAAAATAATTCTTTTGTGGGGGTTTGTTTCTCTGTAGTGGTATAAAATAGCGAGTAAATGTTACCAACCTGTGTCATGATTACCTACTTCTACGCTATCTTGCACATAGGCTTGAAGATGATAATTCAAGCCTATTGTATAAATATTTCTGTAATCTACTATGGATTAACTGCTTCTGTTTCTACTGTAGGAGTTGCTACGGAAGGCATTTCTTCCGAAGCTTCAATTGACGCTGCTTCTGCCGCTTCTGATGCTTTTTCAGTAGCTTTAGCTTCTGCCTCAGCAGCTGCTTTTTTGGCTTCTTCTGCTTCAGCTCTTGCAGCCTCTTCTTCCTCTTTAAGTGCTTCATAATCTATCAAATCATCTTCGTCAAACATCTCAAGCTCTTCATAAGACCTAAATACATTTTGTGGACTCAGAATATAATATAAATCTTTATCTCTAAACTCATCTAATGTTACTTCTTTTGTAATAAAATCAGCAATAACACCTTCTTCCATTTTTTCAAGAACTCTATCTTTAAGTAATCTAAAATATAGTACAGATTCATCTGCAGCTGTTTTGTCTGTCACAAATCCATGCCCTGGAACCAAATAGTCCCAATCTTTAGACCTTATAGAATTCAATGCATTAATCTGACCAATAACAAGACCATCCCTGTTTGATGTTACTCTACCATTCATAACTGTATCTGCAGCCAAAATAACTTTATCATCAGGAAGATAGAGATACCAATCTTCTTCAGAATGCACATAACCTACCTTGACATACTCTAGTTTTACACCAGAAATTTCAAATTTGGTTGTCTCTTCAAATGCTTCATCAGTCAATGCCAATACAGTGTCTCTCGTAGCATTCTGATAAAGTGCTCTAATCATTCTAGTTTGCATACCAGGATACTTTTTGCCATCTATTTCTCTTGGACCAAAATAATTCTCATTGATTGATTCTGGGCCTATAATCTTGGCTCCATGTACCTCTTTGTAATAATTATTACCTAACCAATGGTCATCATGTTCATGACTGATAATCACATTTTTTACTGGCATATCTGCAATTTTTTTCATTTGTGCATATGCCTGTTTGGCAAAAATATATGATGGCCCTGAATCCCATGCTATCCATTCAGTATCACCTTTGATATAACAAGAGTTTGACATATCTCCAGCATTCTCTTTTGTTGGCATCTCCATTGCACCAAAAAAGCACCATACCCTATCACTAACCTGTACTGGCTTTAAATTATAATCCCAATCTGGTCCACCACCTACACGAGTTTCATCTTTAAAGTCATCATAGTGCCAATCGTTCATAATGAAGTTACCATCTATATCAAGCTTGTGTGGATTCTCGACTTTGACACTTTTATTGCCAATAAATGGCATAGCTGCCACAAAGGCAACTATGATTAAAATACTTAATATACTTTTCATAAGTATCCTTATTTAATTTTTTTACTACCTGTTTCAGTTTTACCATGATTATCAGTAAGTACAAACTCTAATGTATCACCTTTTTTAGCACCCGTAAACGAGAACTTTAAAAGTGGGTTTTCTGCCATAAAACCACTAGTAGTAGCTTCAAATACAACTTTATCATTTGCCTTTGCAAGAATATGAGCGATATACTCTACTTCAATTTTCTTTTTTTCTGCCTCTTCTTTGTCTGCCATAAGGCTTGTAAACATTGCTTTTACTTTAACAACACCGTCTTTTTCTTTTGCTTTGATTTTCATCTTTTTTGCCATTTTATATCCTTTTTTTATATTTTATATTTTTATATTACTCTTGAAATGCTTTTTGGGAAGAGAATCAACCTCCACAACCACCGATAGATACATCTATCTCTTTCTTAATCGTATGGAGTTCTCCGCTTCTAGTCTTTGCTACTACTGTAACAAATGCAGTTTGTCTCATTTTAATTCTAAATGAATAATCTACTTTTTGACCTTCTGGTACTGAAAATACAATCGTCGCAGATCTAGGGTTTGCATCTTGGAAAAATGCTACTGTTTCAATGTCTAAATCACTTTTAAGTGTAATAGGGATAGATCCACCGTTTTCTGCAAGCTTAGGAGCAACCATTTTAATTTTGTCACTTTCAATAAGTTTAGCATCACCAAACATCTCTTTAATCGCATCAACAGATTTTTCAGCTTTCCATACATTCGGTTGAGATTCTCTGAAGTTAACAGCACTTAGACTAGCTGGTATTGCAGCAACAGCTACAAGACCTATATTTAAAAATTTTCTTCTTTTCATTTTTTTTCCTTTATTTTAAGTTGAACTTATAAAGATTATAATATCTCTATAAGTATTATTGTATAGATTATTTGTGGAGTAAAAGTGAGTAGTTAGACTACTTACTTGCCTCTATCATATAATCAACCATCTCTTTTATTTTATCATCTGGTTCTGTTGAGCCACCTTTAGGAGGCATTCCTCCAGTACCTTTGATAGCATTTTCATATACTTTCTCTATACCTTTTTTAAGTGTTGCTTCCCATGCAGACTTATCGCCAACTGCTGGTGCACCCATGGTGTCTGTCTTGTGACATACTGCACAATTGTTTTCATAGCCTTCTTTACCAGGATGCTCTAATCCACCTTCTTTTTTAGGTGGCAAATCTCTCGCATAGGCATATGGTGGCACGACATCTTTCATTTCATATTTTATTTTCACAACAGATGCTTCTGTTTTACCATCTTTACCGCCTGGATCTTTACAATCTTTCATACATCTTATACCAGCACCTATGTTTTTAGCACGGTCTGCAAAAAATGCTCTAATATCCTCTTGTGCATTGGGACCATCGATATTTGGATAGAAACCATTTCTATTTGGCAAAACAACTTTTGCAAGTTTTTCTTTGTTTAAAACATATTCTTCATCCATCTCTTCGCCATCAATCTCTATATTGTTTTGAGCAAGTATATAAGCAGTGATTGCATATACTTCATCGTTAGACAAAGACTTTGGATGTGCATATGGCATCGCATCTCTAATATACGTAAAAAGTGTTGTAGCTACTGGCCAATATGTACCAACAGTTCTTTTAGGTGCATCAGTATTTCCATACTCTCTCTGGTTTTTAAGCGTTTTAACAATGCCGTTTTCATCTTTATCTTGGTTACCGCCGGCAAGCTGAGGATACCCCTGTCCGCCACCACCAAATTCACCATGACATACTGCACACTGTGCTTCATAAAGTTCGTCACCAAGCTCTACAGAACCTTCACCTTCTGGCAGACCTGTACCATCTGGTAAAGCATCTACATCCCATGCTTTAATTTCGTTTGGCGTAGGGGCTCTTCCAAAACTCACCCCCTTAGTGCTTTGCGTGTTGTATCTATATGCAGTGTACACACCATTTTCTC
>JALWME010000043.1 GCA_027083995.1 Sulfurovum sp. | reverse complement strand
CCCGCTTGTATAGTAAATACTAACCATACAAAGGTTAACCTTTGCAGACTTGCCTGTCCAAAAAGACGCATTGCTGTGGGGTATCCTCCATCTTTATAATCTCCATGAAAAAGCATCACAAGTAACCAAAAGTGAGGCACTTGCCAAATAAAAAAGTAAAGTGCTAAAGCAATAAACTCCAATTCCAGCAAAGGATGTCCTGCAACCATCCATCCTATCGCTGGGGGTATCACACCTAAAATCGCACCAGGCACTACAGCTAAAGCAGACTTCTTTTTAAGTGGTGTATACATTAGGTTATACCAAATAAAAGCAAACATAAAAAAGTTTACACCAGTAAGTCCCAAGAGAGTATAAATAAGTAAGAGTGAAAGCAGAATAAGCACTGCAGAAATAATATACCCTGTGTTTGGACTCATTCGTCCAGCTGCAATAGGACGATTTTTCGTACGTTCCATCTTGGAATCTTCTTTATACTCTTGGACTTGGTTGAGTGTTGAGACACCCATAGCCACAAGTAGTACAGAGAAGGTAGCAAGAAACATATCTAAGCCAATCTCTCCCTTTGCCATTATATAGGCAAAGAGTGCGGAAAGACTTACCGCAAATGAGAGGATAAATTTTGTAACTATAAAAAAGTCTTTTATCATTTTAAGCTTTGTAAATAGGTATCAATAGCTGAAATCTCTTCCTCTGATACATAAGGGAATTTTGGCATTTTGCCCATCATTCCTTCTTTCCCATGTTTCAATACTTGACGTAAAAGAGTTTTATCGTAATCTACAAGGCTTGGTGCCATTCCACCCATACCCTTACCATCTTCACCATGACATGAACTACATGCTGCAAATGACGCAGGTTTTTCACCTTTCATACCGCCTGCTACATAAGCTGCAATCTCTTTTGCATCTGAACCTGTAGCTAGACCAGCTGGCATTGCACCCATAGCATAACCAAGTTTGTCTTGACCATTATTAATTACATCCAATACTTGCTCTTGGGTCAATGTTCTAGTCTTAAGCGAAGGCCCTACAAGTACTTTGTCTTCTGTAATGGCATGACAACTCTTACATCCATGTAATTGTAAAACTGCATCACCTGACTTAGCATAGTTCCCTTTTGGTGTATCATCCTTACTGTTAAACCATGCTTCATACTCAGCTTTTGGAAGTACAACAATTCTAGAATACATATATGAATGATCTGTACCACAGTATTCGGCACACTCAACATCATATTCACCAAGTTTACTAGCATTAAACCATTGCTTGGTTATACGACCAGGAACAACATCCTCTTTCATACGAAAAGCAGGTACATACCACGCATGGATAACATCATCTATGGGTGCTGTCATCTCTAAGATAATATTTGTATTCACTGGTACGTAAAGTGCTGATTTTCCCATTGAACCTGCTTTGATAAGCTTTCCATTTTCATCAAGTGTCGGCTTAGTGTAGGCTCCACCAAGCTTATGAACATGACCGCTTGCATTAGCAGGATACTCATATCTCCATTTCCATTTACTACCTTCAACCTTAATGACAATACTCTCACTCTCTGCGGGCATTGTTCTAAGTGTCTTCATCGAGGTATAACCATAATAAAAAAGAACCATCATCAAAGCTGTTGGTATGAGTGTCCAAGCGATTTCAAGTGGTGTATTATGTGAATAGTTTTTGATATCTTCATCTTTAACATTGCTCTCTCTATATTTCCAAGCAAAGTAAAACATTGGCACAATTACGGTCAAACCTAGTCCTATCGATATCCAAAAATTTATCCAAAATGCCTGGTCTACATCAGCAGCAAATGTTGCTGCCATTGAATTAAAACCTTGTAGGGTGTTATTTACATCCATACTTTTACTCCTTAATGTTTGACAGGCGTTGCATGTTCAACCCCTGCACTTGCTGGACCTGTGATGTGACTCTCAGCTCCATATTGGAAATTGGCAACATCAAAGCCAATTACGATAACAAAAAATGTAGCAACAATAATAAGTGAAAATATACCCATCACGCCAATAAGATTGTCACCTTTTAAATGCATATAATACATAATAATCAACCAGGCTTTCGCAACTGCTATAGCCATCTGTGCTAAAAAAGTAGATTCTTCCATAAACAGATGTGGTTGTATAAATGTTACTGCTGTTAATAATAATAGTCCTATAAGAACTTTATAGTAGCCTAATCTTTCTCTTTTATAATCTATAGTATTAGTGTCCACCTGCAACTCCTCCTGCTCCAATCATATAAAAATAAGGAAATACGAAAACCCAAATAAGGTGTACGATATCCCAATATAATGCTATATTCCAGTGTAAAATGTGATGTTCTGGTGATACTTTACCTGCATTAATACGCTTAAGCAACCAAATCATAAGACCAATACCAATGATAATATGAAAACCATGGATACCTGTCATTGTAAAGTACATACCGAAAAATAATTTTTTACCAAATGCCATACCTGATTCAGGAAGCATTTCTCCATGCATAAGAAAAATACCATGGTTATATTCAGCTGTCCATTCTACTGCCTTGATGCCTAAAAACATAAGAGCCAAGATAATCGTTGCCCATATCATCAGCTTTGAACCTTTTACATCTCCCACTCTCATCTTAAGTAAAGATAAACCCATCGTAAGTGCAGAAAGCAATAATATTACAGTATTTGTTCCACCAAGTAGCCTATTCAGCGATGCTGATGCTTCAATAAACTCATGTGGATGTAGTGTGTTGTAGTATGCAAGTGCCATAAACATAGCACCAAACATCAATACTTCCGTAAACATAAACAGCCAAAAACCTAATTTTCCGCCATAAAAATCATCTTGCCAACCTTGAACTTCATGTTCATTCCCTTCGCGGTCAACCGCGATTTCTGGTACATATTCGTGTGACATCAGTCTATCCTTTTCATCGTTTCGTAATCAAATTTCACTACTGGCTGTCCATGGTGATACTCATAGGGTTCAAAGTCAACATAAGGAACTTTAGAGTGGTTTTCTAATGGTGGTGGTGATGATGGCATATGCCATTCTAATGTCGTTGCATTCCAAGGGTTTGGACCAGAAGCTTTCCCTTTTGTCCAACCTTTATAAAAAACAACAAACATATAGATAAGTCCTGAAATAAATATCATTGCACCCACAAATGAAACTTGATGATAGATTTGAAATTCTGGCAGGTAATCAAAATAGCGTCTTGGCATACCGTAGTATCCAGCAATAAACATAGGAAACCAAAGCATATTAAATCCTACAAACTGTAAATAAAATGCTATTTTTGCATGTGCTTCATTATACATTTTGCCACTTACTAATGGGAACCAGTAATGAAGTCCAGCAAAGAACAAAAATACAACCCCACCTAGCATCGCGTAGTGAAAGTGTGCCACCGTATAGTAAGTATCTTGTAAGTGAATATCTACACCAATCATCGCAATAGTTACACCCGTAAGTCCACCAATCGTAAATGTGATGATAGTACCTAAAGCCCACAACATAGGTGTAGAGAGAACAATTTTCCCCTTATACATCGTAGCTACCCAGTCATAAAACTTAATACCTGTTGGAATTGCAACAAAGAATGTTAAGAATGAGAAGATAGTTTTAGCGATATCTGCCATACCTGAAGTATAAAGGTGGTGACCCCAAACTAGGTAACCAATACCGGCAATAGATGCTGACGAAAGTGCAATGGAGCGGTACCCAAATACTTCTCTTCTTGAAAAAGTAGGGATAATCTCAGACATAATACCAAATGCTGGTAAAATCATAAGATATACCGCTGGGTGAGAATAAATCCAGAAAAGGTGTTCAAACAACACTGGGTCTCCTCCTTTTGCGGGGTCAAAGATACCAATACCAAAATATTTTTCCATAATTGCCAATATCAAAGTGATACCTACAACTGGCGTTGCTAAAAGTTGTATCCATGCAGTTGCATAGATACCCCATACAAATAGAGGCATTTTCCAAAAAGTCATACCCGGTGCTCTAAGTCTGTGGATAGTAACAAGGAAGTTAAGACCTGTAAGAATAGATGCCATACCAAGTATAAATGCTGCAACCAATGTAAATATAACATTTGTACCAGTTGTTATTGAATATGGTGCATAGAACGTCCAACCAGTATCTGCAAAACCACTATCAGTAAAGAGTGATGCAAGTGCAATAATACATCCTAATATATAGAGCCAAAATGTAAACCAGTTAAGTCTTGGGAAAGAGACATCTTTCGCACCAATCATCAATGGCATAACAATGTTTCCAAGTACTGCTGGTACACCAGGAACAATAAAAAGGAAAATCATAATAACCCCATGCAGTGTAAATGCCTGGTTAAATGTATCTCCATCTATAAATTGTCCGCCTGGTGCAAACAACTCTAAACGCATTAGAAATGCTGTAGCAACCGCTACGAAGAAGAACGTAAACATGACAGCTGCATACATCAGACCAATTCTTTTATGGTCAATTGTAAGCATCCACTGCATGAATGTACTTTTTGGATGGCCTATGGCCGTGTGTGTCTCGTCGAAATAACTTTTACTCATCTCTTTTTTCTCCTTTGTTTTGTGGATGATTAGGATGATTTACATCATCTTCCTCTCTCCTGCTTGTTTTTACTAAATAAATGAAAAAACCTATCATAATTAGTGTCATTACTGCACCTGCTACTTTTTCCCATTTAAATATATACTTTTTCGCTTTAGGGTCGTAAGCAAAACAGTAAAGCAAATTTTTTGCTATGGTTGGACCTACTTTTCCTTCGCCAGCTTCCATTAATGCCATCTTCACATCAAAAGGAAGTTGCTCGATACCATTGAGATAACGCGTTACTTTTCCTTTTGGTGATAACATAATGAGTGCAGCAGGATGAACATAATCCACTACACCAGCTTCAGATACAGTTTTAGAATACGTAAATCCAACCAAATCTGCTAAGATACCTGAAGAGTTATTCTCTCCTATTACAAAATGCCATGCATCTTGTACAAATGGTCTCTGAATAGACTGTAACATTGTTTTACGTTTTGCCGCAGCGAGTTCATAACTTTCATCTTCTGCAAAGCCTATGGTGAGTACTTTATAATCGGTATTTTCAGCTAAATCTAAACGCGTAAGCATTTTTGCCATATCATTTAACTGGGGAGTACAAATACCTGCACAACGAAAGTAGTTTAAAGATATCATTGTTGGTTTCCCATCCATGAGACTCTTAAGTGTGACACTTTCCCCTTTTTCATTAATAAAAGTGAGATCTAGAGGAACCATATTCCCTAGTTTTTCATTAATGCCAAGTTGATTTGCTTGTATTGTCAAAGTTAAAAATACAAGTATCAAAAGTTTTCTCATTTATACTCCCTTGGTTTTACATATTTAGAAAAATACACCTAGATATTTTAGAGTGATTGGACTTAAACAGTAATAAAAAACTATTAATTAATGCATATTTTACAGATAATTTATACTTTTTTGTTACAAAAAAGAAATCTTTTAGAGAAAAATAAGTTTTATTAATTTTATACTATTATTAACTGTAAAGTAGTAGCATTAGAGAAGCTTTATACTTTACCTTTTGCAGACTGAATGGAGTGGATATATTGATAATCAACAGTAATTTTTTGTTCTTTGGGAAGATGTTTGGAAAGCCTTTCAAGCATAGACTCAAAATCATCAAATAAATAATTTGCCATAGAACCTGGAATAGGGTTTATCTCATTGAGTAGTACTTCATCCTCAACAACAAAAAAGTCACAACGGATGATACTTCCTTTAAAAAGCGTTTCATATACCTTTTTAAAATTCTCTTGAATGTTTACCTTTAACGCATCATCAATATCTGCTGCTAACACTTGTGAATCACGCGAAAAATCCATATATTTTTTCTCAAAATCTAAAAATACCTCTTTATGTGGTTCTTCTACTATAGAGAGTTCCCAATCATTTGTAAAACATCCTGCCTGGTTAAACTCCTTTACACCTTCTATAAAAGGCTCTATGATAACATCTGTATCAAATTCAAAGGCTACATCGAGTGCATAATCAAGTTCTGATGCCTCTTTGACTATACTTACACCGATGCTTGAGCCTAACCTTACGGGCTTAATGATAACAGGATAATCCATCACAATTTTTCTCTCATCACTTTTAGAAAGATATTCATATGCCACTGTCTTGACACCTATACTCTGTGCCAAAAACTTTGTATAGAGCTTATTATACGAAAGTGCTGAAGCTTCCATGCGTGGAGAGATAAAGGGGATATCGAAAAATGCCATCATTGAAGCAATTTTTCCATCTTCACCATCGCGTCCATGTATGAGATTAAGTGCCACATCAAAAGAAACAGGTTTCGAGCTAAACATACTATCTATAAAAAATCCACCTTGTTTGAGTGTCAATGTTTTGGATTTCTTATATTCACCTGATGAAAAAAGTTTAGCATTTATTTTATCTGTATCGATAAGATAAAATTTTCTATCCTGACTTACAAAGATGTAGGTAATAGTAGATTTTTTAAGCACTTTTTTCATTGTAATAGCTGAGACTATGCTTATTTCATGTTCGTAACTGGAACCTCCAAAGAGTATAGCGATATTCACAATATTTTCCTCAATTTTTAATTTTTAATTTTTAATTTTACAACATTTCTTTAAATGCTGTAAAGATATATGCTGATTCGTGTGGTCCTGGGCTTGCTTCTGGATGGTGTTGTACAGACATTGTCGGTGATTCATTGTATTTTAGTCCCTCAATCGTATTGTCAAATAGGTTTGTATGTGTGACCGTTGCCACTTCTGTGATGTTGTCTGG
>JALWME010000042.1 GCA_027083995.1 Sulfurovum sp. | reverse complement strand
AAAGGTACACCACTGATGAGTTCCCATTCACCCTTCCATTGACAATACTCTTCGTACGTATAATACTCTACTGCACACATATTTGGCTCCTTTCTCAATCTCAATGATTCCAATGATTTATTATAACACATATCCAATAAAACAATAAAAAATATAGTGTAGCGATAACAGTTGGCAGAGTTTAGAGGGTCAGTTTAGAGGGTCAAGTCATTACTATTTACTAAGTTTCTAAGTTTAGAGGGTCAAGTTTAGAGGGTCAAGTCATTACTATTTACTAAAATATGCTATAATAAACAATGGCAAGAAAAAAACGAATGGAAAGTATAGGTTTTTATCATATAGTTAACCGTGGTGTTGAACAACGGAAAATATATATGGATGATGATGACCACTTAAAATTTTTAGAAATAGTTGATGAAAGTGCAGAAGTATACTCTTTTGAAATTTATGCTTATGCACTTATGGACAATCACTACCATTTACTCTTAAAAACATCAGCACTTAACCTCTCTTTGTTGATGCGACAGATAAACTCAAGATACAGTAGTTATTTTAATAAAAAATATAAACGCGTGGGGCCTTTGTGGCAAGGACGCTTTAAATCTTGGTATGTTTATGATGAAAGTTATTTAAAAAGTTTGGTTAAATATATAGAGTTTAACCCTATAAAAGCAAAGATAGTTCATGAAATAGGTCAATTTCGATGGGCAATGTCGTCTAAACAAGAGGTCTTTAGTGGTTTAAACTATACACTAATAGATAACATAGACTTAAGCAAAAAGTTTAGTGAAAAAGAGTTACGAAATATTGACAATTTGTTTCATGCAAAACTTATAGTAGTGAATGAATTTATTGTCCCCAAAATAAAAGAGAAATTAGAAGTGCATTTTAAAGAGAGTAGACGAGAAGTAGCTATAGCAAATGCTATACAAGATGGTTATAAGCAGAGAGAGATTGCAGCATATCTAGGGCTCTCTACTGTTGCTATTTCAAAAATATATAAAATCTATCGACAAAAAGTTGCACTTTTCAATAAGCTAAGAGATAAAGGGGTATTTTGGAGCTACAGTAAGGATATAAGTTATGAAAAAGCAGGCGAAAACCTACTCATAGAGTATCTGTTTAAATATGCAGATTTTGATGATATACAACAAGGATTTGAACTTTTTGGAAAGAGGGTCATGAAACGCGTATGGGAAGAGAAGTTAAAAAGTGACAAGAGGTTTATAAAGTTAAATTTTATGATTGCCAGAGTTTTTTTAGGTATGGATATAGAAGCGAATTATTTTAAGGAGGTTAAAAATGCACGATTTGAAAAACTTAAAATGCTTGCTTCCTAATACTAAGGCACTGCTTTTAAAAATGATAGATGAATGTGATTTTTTAGATAAATATGTGTTGGTTGGTGGTTCAGCTTTAACATTGCATCTTTGTCATAGAAAAAGCGAAGATTTGGATTTTTTTACTTATGCTGACAGTTTTGACAAACAAGAGATTTTTCAATACATTAAAGAGTTTGAGAACAAAGAGATACTTAACCAAACTGATGAACAGGTAGACCTGCTGCTTAATGGAGTGAAAGTTACATTTTTTAATGCCAAGTGGACATTTTTAAAACCTAAGAAAATCGAAAAATTTAATCTTTCATCTTTAGAGTCTATTGCTGCGATGAAAATAAATGTACTTTTTTTACGTGCCAAATACAGAGACTATTATGATATATATTTTTTGGTTAAAAAAAGTATGAGTTTAAAAAAGATATTTGAGTGTAGTTTGGATGTGCTTGAAGGTATAAACTTCAAACTTTTTTCTGTTGCTTTACTTTATACAGATGATATAGAAGATGACAATATAGAGTATTTAGAACCGATAGAAGTGTTAACGAAAGAGAAAATACGAGATTTTTTTCAGTTGAAGTTACATAGAAACAAATAGTAAAGACTTACCCTTTATTTCTGACAGAATGATAATATCTCAAGCAATTACAAAAAAATATAAAATTATTAGCGTGGATAGAAAATTTAAACTATACGATTGTGAATTACTGTAGTATAATAACAAAAAGAAAAATAAAGGCTCTCATCTTGATACAAAATACCATCAACTACCTTCTTGTGCTTTTTGCATTTGTATTTCCAATCTCTTTGGGTGGAGCCAATGGGGTGTTTGGTCTTATACTTTTACTGTGGCTGATAGAAGGAAATTTCCAAAAAAAGCTGCAGGTATTTAAAGAAGAGAAGATTTTATGGATATTTTTAGCTATTGGGTTGCTTACGATGTTCTCTGCACTGTTGAGTGATTCATCATCCCATAGTTTTCTTGCTGGGGAGAAAAAGTCTCTGTTTCGGGTGCTTTTTTCACACTATATCCTTATACCATTTATAGCTATCATTGTGGTCACCAGTATGAAAAAAGATTTTTTAGACAAAATGATACATGCCTTTTTACTTGCTATACTCTTTAGCGAGGTAATCTCATATCTTATCTTTTTTCAACTTATTGATACACAGATGCTTCGATCCAGTGGGCTTATCTATTTTAATGCATCTATACATGATCCTACACCTTTTATGCACCATACGGAGTATTCTGTATTTCTTAGTGTTGCGGTGATTTTACTACTCAATAAACTGTTTCATACACCACATAAATATCTAAAACTGTTCATCATGCTTTTTCTTACAAGTGCCACAATTAATCTCTTTATCAATGGAGGTAGAGCAGGACAGCTTGCATTCCTTATATCTACATCTGTTTATGTATTGTTTTACTTTAAAGTCAATCTAAAAACGATACTTGCTCTGCTTCTTGTACTCTCTTCTATTCTCATACTTGCTTACAAATTCAGTCCTACATTTCACCATAGAAGCAACCTCGCCCTGCAAGATATAAAACATATAGCTCAAGGCAACTATAATACTTCCTGGGGTGTAAGGGCAGCTTCCACAAAAGTCGTGCTTGGGTACCTTTTGTCTTCACCAAAGCATTTTATATTGGGTGCAGGAGTAGGAGATACCAAGCAAGAGTACCATGCCTATGCACAAGAACACTTTGATAAAAATATCTCTGAGCCTATCAAGATACTCGCACATCTACATAACCAATATCTACAGTACTGGATGGATGGATCGATTTTCTCTTTGTTGCTGTTTTTACTCTTTTTACTTCTTCTGCTTAGGCTGGATATTGAGCAAAAATATAAAGCATCACTCTATGCATTTGTGGCTATTGTTGCTTTTTCATCTACTACAGACATACCACTTTTTAGATATCATCCTGCTATGCTTTTTATGCTACTTAGTGGATATTTTATCTCTGGTGCAAGATTTCAAAAGCATACCCCAAATATCGAAATAGAAATTCATGACTTTGCATCATCATCGCATCCGTGGACTTCACATAAAAGCATCACCGAACCTACGGGTACGACTCAAATTTTATGCAAAACCCACAAATACAAGCATAATGCAAATTCAAAGAATCCTATTTCGAGATTTGGGCATACCTCTTTATCATGAAAACCTATATTATCAATTTACCAAAAGATGTCAAAAGAAGAGCTTTTCAAGAGGAGCAACTCCAATCACTCAAATTACCCTATGAGATTATCCCTGCAACAACAGTACAGGAGGTAGTCAAGCAAGACTATCATCTACACAGAGATGACTGGCAACGCCCATTACGTGATGTTGAGATTGCATGCTTTTATTCGCACTATCATCTGTGGCAAAAAGTATCTGAACAGCATGAACCTGTACTTATTCTTGAAGATGATGCTCTTCTTTCACAAAAACTGCCCATTTTTTTAAAAAATGCAGCTTCGCTAAAAGGGATAGATTTTATTAACCTTGAGAGTGTAGGAAGAAAAAAAATAATCTCTTCAAAACCCATGGAGATAAAAAGGTGTGATACTAAGCTTTTTAGACTCTATCTCGATAGAAATGGTGCAGGAGGATACATCCTTTTTCCTACAGGAGCCAAAAAACTTTTGGACTTTGCAGCATATGGTATAGGGCTTGCAGATGCGCATATACGCTCTTGCCCAAACCTCATAGCCTATCAAGCCTCACCTATTTTAGTTATACAGCTAGACCAGTGTCAAAATGTAGGACTTACTCCACCCTTGGAGGTTGTTTCAAATATTACATACCAAAATAAACCCACCTTACCATGGACAAAAATGTTACAATTTAAAAAACGCCGCATTGCTGAACAGATACGCCAAGGGATAAAGCACTTAAAAATTCTCGCAGGTGCCAAAAAAAAAGAGATACCCATAAACAAAAAGGAGTTTAAGCTATGAACAGTGTCAATATTATCTGTATGAAATGGGGGACAAAGTTCCCAGCCTCTTATGTCAACAAACTTTATGGTATGGTAGAACGCAACCTCACTTTGCCTTTTAGATTTGTATGTTTTACAGAACAATCCAAAGGTATTCGCAGTGAAGTTGAAATACAGCCTTTGCCAGAGCTTACTTTGCCAGATAATATTCCTGAGAGAGGATGGAGAAAACTTACTGTGTTTGCAAAAGATTTTGGAGGACTTAGCGGCACGACACTTTTTTTAGATCTTGATGTGGTAATTGTTGACACTATTGATGTATTTTTTGAAGCCAAAGGTGATTTTTTGATTGTGCATGATAAACATAAGCCCCAAAAAAAAGAAGGGAACTCCTCTGTGTTTAGGTTTGAGATAGGTAAATACCCTCAAATTCTCTCTTTTTTTGAAAAAAATTTTGAACAGATACGTAAAGAAGTAAGACATGAACAGGCATATCTCTCACGCGAGATGCATAAACTTGGCAAAATGCAATTTTGGGAAGAGAGTTGGGTACCAAGCTTTAAGTACCACTGTGTACCACCATTTCCTCTCTCACTCATCAAAGCACCGAGCATACCAGATGGTGCCAAAATCATTTTATTTCACGGTCTTCCCAACCCTCCTGAAGCCATCAAGGGCATAAGTGGAAAGTGGTACAGATATATCAAACCCTCACCTTGGATAGAGAAGTATTGGGAAGCGTAAAACTTATCACATAAAATACTTTTGTTTTACAATAACATATAGACGATAAAACAGACGTGTTATCTCATTATAAGCTCGATAAGGAAATACTGTGCTATAGCGTTTTAGATATGGTAATTTCTTACTTTTAGATACATCAATTTGGGTCTCAAAAATCTCTGGCTGCTGGATAAGTGTTGGATTGATGCACATTGTGTTGACTCCAAAAGTCCACTCCCTGTCAAACGCATGGTCAAAAGGAAGCCACATAGGCAAAAGATTCTTTAGCATCTGTTTGGCCGCTTTTCTATTGACCAGATAGCCACCTGAACCAGTTTGTCTTGTAAGACTGCAAGCCAATGAATATGTATCATCAAGTGATGCTATATTGTAGCGTAAGCCTTTATGAAAATCACATAACTTCAAAAGATCAAAACGATGACTGTGGTTTAGCAAATTGTTTAAAACAGCTGCGATGTCTTTTGGAAACTCTATATCATCTTCTAAGATTAAGGCATACTCTTCACTGCTTTTTAAAAAAATCTCAAAGGCTTTCATGTGGCTAAAGTAACAGCCCAATTCTCCCAATGAAGTATATTTTCCATGGGCTAATCTATATTTTTTTTCATTATAATCTCTATGAGGCAGTGTCAGCTCTTTACCAATAACTGCATCTATAAATTCATACCTTAGTTGTGCTTCTTCTAAAACATGCTTCATATGCTCTTTTCTCTTTTGTGCATCTTTCATATTGATAACATAGGTTATAAACTTAATATTATTTTTCATTTTTTTGCATTGTCCTTCTATTGTACACAGTATCTGCTGTGTTAAATATTGTTTCCATGAAGCTTCCTGTATGCTTCACACCTGTCCAATAACATCTCTTCATCACCCAAACATACAATCTTTCCCTCTTTAAAAAAAGCAATTTTATCTGCATGTTTTATGGTACTGAGTCTATGGGCTATGACAAAAATAATCTTATCTCTGGATATCTCTTCTAAAAGTTCTGTAATGATAGATTCACTCTTGTTATCAAGTGCAGAGGTAGCCTCATCAAAGATAATAATTTTAGGGTCTTTATATAAGGCTCTAGCTATGGCTATTCTTTGCCTTTGACCACCACTAAGGTTTGTACCAAATTCATCCAAACGTGTATCTATGCCCTTTGGTAAATTCGATACAAAATCCCATGCATGTGCTTTTTTAAGTACTTGTTCAATTTTTTGTCTTTCATATGTTTTCCCATAGGCTACATTTTCTCCTATGGTATCGTTAAATATATATACACGTTGTGTCACTATAGAGATCATACCTCTTAAATGCTTTAAGGGGATATCACGAATATCTGTATGATTGATAGTGATATGACCTTTTTGTATATCATAAAACCTAAGCAGTGCATTGACAAGTGAACTCTTTCCTCCGCCACTGTCACCTATAAGTGCTACAGTCTCTCCAACTTTTGCCTCTAAGCTTACCTCGTCTAAAGCCTTGATATTATTATAAGACAAACTAATATTCTCAAACCTAATATGTGAAATATCTTCGGGAGCATTTTTTATGCCATCTTGAATATGTGCCTTGGCCAGGAACAATGCATTGATTCGTTCATTGGCAGCAAGTGCATCCTGAAGTTGATTGTATTGTGAAGAGATGCTTTTTAGTGGTGTATAGAGCATAAATAAAGCTGCCATAAAAGAAAAAAATGTTCCTACTGTCAACTCATCATTAATAACCTGATGCCCTCCTATCATAATCACTAAAGCTATAGCTATAGCTCCCAGTATCTCCATCACAGGTGAAACAAGCGTATTTATCTTCACTGCTTTGATATTCAAGTTGAAAAAGTCCAAATTTATCTTCTTAAACTTTCCCGCTTCTACCTCTTCTGCTGCAGAGGCCTTGATAATCTCGATATTATTAAAGATTTCATTCAAACGTGCCA
>JALWME010000041.1 GCA_027083995.1 Sulfurovum sp. | reverse complement strand
CAATCTTCTCCAATACCCAAAATAACGCATCAATAACTGTATTACCTGTTACATAAATATCATTTTTATTCACATTTTCTTTTAATAGATTTTGTTTACTTGTATCCGTTGGGGTAAGATGATATGTGGTAATTTGTGAAGTAAGTTTACGGTTAGCTTCCTCTGGCCAAGGACTCAATATGTCACCTGTACGAAGTCCAGCTTCTACATGGGCTACTGGTATTTTCTGATAAAACGCACTCATCGCAGTTGCAATAGTTGTTGTTGTATCACCATGCACAAATACTACATCAGGCTGATACTCTGCAAGTACATCTTTCATACCAAGTAAAATATTAGCTGTAATATCATAAAGATCTTGCCCTGGTTTCATAATGTTAAGGTCATAATCTGGAACAATATTAAAAATTTCCAGTACTTGATCTAGCATCTCTCTATGCTGTGCAGTCACACACACTTTTGCTTCAATATCCTGAGAATATTCTTGAAATTTCAAAACTAGCGGTGCCATTTTAATAGCTTCCGGTCTTGTACCAAAAACCAATAGTATTTTTTTCATTATATGATTACGTTAAACTCCCAAAATATTTTCTAAAATTAAATAATAGCGGTAATTATATCTAAATAATATCAAAAAATGTCAAAAAATAAAAAAATAATACAAATAACAATATATTCTTAATAAAATCTAATGTAAAAAATGTCTCACCGTAGTAAAATAAAGTGAAATACCATGTGCATCTGCAGCTTCTATTACCTCATCATCACGTATACTTCCACCTGGCTCTATAATGGCTTTTATGCCAGCTGCCGCTGCTGCATCTATGCTGTCTCTAAAGGGAAAGAAAGCTTCCGATGCCATGGCAGCACCTGATACATCTATATCCATCTCTTTTGCTTTTTTCAAGGCACACTGTGCAGCATCAACGCGAGATGTCATACCCATGCCCACTGCTACCATCGCTGCATCTTTAACATAGACTACACAGTTGGACTTTGTAAGCCCTGCTACTTTCCATGCAATTTCAAGGTCTTTCATCTCTTGGCTTGAGGCTGCAAGTTTGGACTGCTGTTTGGCATTGTGTACTTCATTGTCACAGATACAGTCTGCATTCTGATAGACAAATCCACCATCTACGTGCTTAAAGTCATAAGAGTCCTTACTCATGACCAACTTCTTGCTGCCTTGTGAGAAAAGTTTAAGACGTTTTTTCTTCTCAAATACTGCTAAAGCTTCAGGGCTAAAGTCTGCAGCCATCACCACCTCTAGGAAGATTTCATTCATCTTTATTGCCAGTGCTTCATCTACTATACCATTGACTGCCACTACCCCACCAAATGCAGAGACGGGGTCACATTTTAGTGCTTCAGTATATGACTCAAGTAAGGTATTTTTGAGTGCAAAACCACAAGGGTTACCATGTTTGACAATACACACAGCATTTTCATCACCAAAGCTTGATGCAATCTTCAATGCACCATTGACATCATTGATATTGTTAAATGATGCCTCACCTTTTACCTGCTTAAAGTTATCACTGAAATGTGAATCAAATTCATACAGTGCACCTTTTTGGTGTGGGTTTTCTCCATAACGTGTTTGAAAATTTTTCTTACCTGTGATGAACTGATATGCACCAAAACCATCATTGAATCTACCATTCATATAGTTGGCTATCATCGCATCATAGGCTGCTGTATGTTCAAAGGCTTTTATCATAAGGTTGCGTCTAAATACCAAAGTATCTTCTTTGTTTTTAAGTACATGTAGTACCGAACTGTAATCATCTGTATCAGTAACAATAAGTACATCATTGAAATTCTTCGCAGCACTTCGTACCATAGCTGGCCCACCGATATCGATATTTTCTATGATTTCACCGAACTCTTCTGTACGGTCAATAGTCTCTTTGAAAGGATAAAGATTCACACACACAAGGTCTATACCCTCTACACCAAGTGCTTTTGCCTGTACTGCATGTGCTGTGTCACCACGCTTGTGAAGTATACCGCCATGTACGTAGGGATTGAGTGTTTTTACACGCCCTTCAAAACACTCGGGAAACTTTGTCACTTCATCTATCTCTATGACTTTCACACCTGCTTCATTTAACTTCTTATAGGTTCCGCCTGTTGAGATAATCTCCCAGCCTAGACGCTCCAACCCTTCAGCAAAAGCTACAATGCCATCTTTGTCACTTACGCTCAATAATGCTCTCATATATAAAAACCTTCTTAAATAGTATTCGCGATTATAGCTAAAGTGACTTTAAGAGGAAGATGTAAATACTCCTCTTAAATTTATTTATCGTAATGTCTCTCTTACCTGCTGTACTGCTTTTACCATATTCCTAAGACTTGGTTTTACCTCTTCCCATTTACGTGTTTTGAGTCCACAGTCAGGATTTATCCAAAGTTGTTCTTTAGGTAGTACTTCCAAGAGGCGTTTAATCTGTTCAACCATCTCTTCTACTGTTGGTATACGTGGGGAGTGTATGTCATACACTCCAGGACCTACTTCTTGTTTATAACCTACTTTTTTAAATATTTTGAGCAGTTCATTTCCTGATCTGGCTGTTTCTATGGAAATCACATCTGCATCCATATCTTCTATGGTTTGAATGATATCATTAAATTCCGAATAACACATATGCGTGTGTATCTGTGTCTCTTTGTTTGCTGTACTTACAGAAATTTTAAAGTCACGCACTGCCCATTTTTCATATTCTTTAATATTTTCTTCTCTCAATGGATATCCTTCTTTAAAAGCTGCTTCATCCACTTGTATCATCTTGATGCCTGCACGTTGTAAATCATCTATCTCATCACTTAGTGCCACAGCTATTTGTTTGGATACCTCTGCTCTTGGCATATCATCACGTACAAATGACCAGTTTAGTATAGTTACTGGACCAGTAAGCATACCCTTCATCATTTTACTTGTTTTTGACTGTGCATAAGTCATCCACTCTACAGTCATCGGTTTGGGTCTACTGATATCTCCATAGATAAATGGTGGTTTTACACAACGGCTTCCATAACTCTGCACCCAGCCATTTTGAGAAAATCCATAGCCATCCAACTGTTCTCCAAAGTACTCCACCATGTCATTACGTTCTGGTTCTCCGTGTACGAGTACTTCCAATCCACACTCTTCCTGAAAGGATACACACTCATCTATATATGCTTTCATCTCAAACTCATAGTCTTCTTTGGAAATAGCTAGTTTTTTAAAGTCCGCTCTTGCTTTACGCACTTCTGGGGTTTGAGGAAATGAGCCTATAGTAGTCGTGGCCAAGACTTCATATCCCAGTAACGCTTTTTGTATTTTGATACGCTCTTCATATGTACCATCGCGTTCTAACTTTTTGAAGTTCTCCACCCTATTTTTTACTTCTGTATTATGTATACGTGCAGAGTTCCTTCTAGCTAGGTTTGCATCTTTATTCTCTAACAAAGCCTTTTTATCTGCATCACTTAATGAGAAGTCAAAATATACTTTACTCAGTAGGGAAATCTCTGAGAGTTTCTCTACTGAGTAAGAGAGCCAATTCTTCACTTCATCATCCATATTCTTTTCATACTTCAATGTAAATGGTGTATGCAATAGGGAACATGAACTAGAAATAATGGTTTTATCTTTTGAGACATGGTTATTAATATTTTCTAATATTTTATTGGATTTTTCTATATCTACTTTCCAAATATTACGTCCATCTACCACACCTGCTATGAGTCTTTTGCCAGATTTTTGGATGCGTTCTAAACTATCAACATTTTTCTCACCATGTATAAAGTCTAGCCCTATTCCCCACACAGGTGTATGTACTAACACCTTCGTAGCTTCATTTGAATGCTCAAAATAAGTGGTGACTATTATTTTAATATTTTTTGATATTGAACACAGAGTATCATAACAAGGTTTAATTAAACTCAAAACCTTTGGCTCTACCCCCTTCACAAATATTGGTTCATCTATTTGTAGTGTAATATCATCATCAAGCTTTGCTATCTCAGCTAAAAGTATCTTATATACAGGAAGTATTTTCCCAAACAATTCATAAGTATCTCCACCATCTACCCTTTTTGAAAGTCCTAAGAAAGTGATAGGTCCTATCAGGTTAATTTTCGTTTTAATGCCTAGGGTTTTTGCTTCTTTATATTCATTTAAAATTTTACTAGCATCTAATCTATAACTATCTTCTAGTGACAGTTCTGGCACAATGTAATGGTAGTTAGTGTTAAACCACTTTGTCATCTCCATGGCCACAGTATTTTTGTTTCCACGTGCCATAGTAAAGTAAAGCTCTTGAGACTCTAAACCTTTAAAACGTTTAGGGATTGCTCCTAACATTACTGCAGTATCTAGCATATTATCATAGAGTGAAAAATCATTAGATGCGATGAAGTCTATACCTGCATCTTTTTGATAGCTCCAATGTCTCCCTTTAAGTTCTGAAGCTACTTTTTCAACAGCTTCAAAATCTACTTTCTTAGCCCAAAAGAGCTCCAATACCTTTTTTAATTCTCTCTGCTCCCCAATACGAGGAAATCCTACGACATAATTTTTTGACATGCGTCATCCTTTAAAATGTTGGAAATGTATTATGTAAGGTGTTGCACCCTTTCAACACCAATAATGGTGCAGTAACATACATACATTTGCATTAATATAATTTATAGAGTGCTGATGATAGTTGTTATTTTGAAAAAATGAGTTGTGGAGGATGTACACCCGTACGTCTAAATGCAAAATAGGTACAGTAAAAAGGGCATCTAGGAATGTAGTGATTTAAACGCAACGCCAAACGTGTTTTAAGTTTAAAAAAACAGTTACAATGACATGCTTTTGTGGGGATCAAAGAAGAATCAGAAACAGCATTAAAAAGTCGTAAAAACAGTGATGACATAGAATCTCCTTTGTACTTTGACTGAGATTATAGCTAATTATTTATTATTTTCTAGAACATACGCTTTATAATAGACCCGTATAGGATCCTCTGTGATAAAAAATTTATCTGAATATACTTCTGTTTTAATAAGATATTTTTTTGTTTTTACTTCATCAAATGTTTTATAATACAAGGTTGTCATACGTGGCTTGCTCGTTAGCCTGTCACAATCATCAACAGTGATATAGTATTTACGCTCCATATGCATAAATTTATAACATTGTTTAGATGCTATTTTATATATCTTTTTATTGTATGTACGTTTCTTCTTTAATTCATCTTTTTTTTGTTCACTTAAACGTGTTTCATTTAAGTCATTGAGTATTTTATTTTTTTCTCGTTCACTGTAAGATTTATTAGTCATGTGTATACTTTGTTTATACTTTTTCACAAGCAATATTTTGCAATTTGGCAAGTCACCTCTGTAGTGGTGATACTTACTCTATTTTCTAAATTATATCACTTATATTATAAATCTTGTTCTATAGTCTTTGCAAAAGTATTGAAATAGATATCTTTTACTCTTTCCAATGACAATGATAAATCATTGATTTTGACATCACTGCCACCTACTGCACCCACCACAGTAATCTCAAGATCCAACTCTTTTGCCATGGCAACCACTTCTACCATATTTGTATTCTCAACTTCAAGCAGTGCTCTACTTTGTGACTCTGAAAAGATATCTCTACTCTGCTCTAATTCAATATAGGCTGAAATACCTTTATTTGATACAGCTGCCATTTTTGAAATGGCTATAGCAAGACCACCAAGACCTACATCTTTAGCAGCTTTTAAAAGTCCTTTTTTATTGGCTTCTATCACAAGTTCCCAAAGGGCTAACTCTTTTTTATAATCTATTTCAGCCAATGTGCCTACTGTCTCTCCATGCAATGCCTTAATATACAATGAACCCCCAAAATCAGACTTCGTCTCTCCTACCAAAAGTAAAATATTCCCCTCCTCTTGAAAAGCAGAAGGAAGTACTCTGTTTTCATCTTCATTCAATCCTACCATAGCTATGGCAGGTGTCGGGTAGACTGAGGTACCATTGGTTTCATTGTAAAGAGATACATTTCCAGATACTACTGGTGTAGTAAGTGCCAAACAGGCCTCTTTGATACCCTCACACGCCTGGGCAAACTGCCACATAACTTCTGGATTTTCTGGATTACCAAAGTTTAAACAGTCTGTAATTGAGAGTGGTCTGGCACCACTCATGGCTACATTACGTCCAGACTCTACTACTGCAAGTGCTGCACCTTTATGTGGATCGATATAGCAGTATCTTGGATTACAGTCTGCAGACATAGCCAATGCTTTACCATTTTCTTTGATACGTATAGATGAAGCATCGAGGCTTCCTGGATGTTTGACTGTATTGGTCTGCACCATAGCGTCATACTGATTATAGACCCATGCTTTGTCTGAGACCTCTATGTTAGAAAGCAGTTTTTCATAGGCGTCCTGGTCACTTACAGCGGGATAATCTGTGACCAGTTTGGTCTTTATCTTATCCAGGTACTCAGGTCTGGCTATAGGTCTGTCTAATACGGGTGCTTCTTCACTCACTGGGGCTATAGGCATATCTGCACATTTTTCTCCATGCCATAGCAGCTCCATACGTGCTGTATCTGTCACCTCTCCAATGACTGCAACATCTAACCCCCACTTTTCAAAGATATCGATAATCGCTTGTTCGCTGCCTTGTTTTGCACAGATAAGCATACGTTCTTGAGACTCTGAGAGCATAAAGTCATACGGCGTCATGCCCTCTTCTCGTGCGGGTACTTTATCAAGATGCATAATGAGTCCCGCACCTGTTTTACCTGCCATCTCAAAAGCACTAGAAGTAAGACCAGCTGCTCCCATATCCTGTATGCCTACAATAAGGTCTGTTTTAAAAAGTTCCAAACAGGCCTCAAGGAGTAACTTTTCTGTAAACGGATCACCCACCTGCACAGTAGGACGAAGTGATTTTGACTCTTCTGTAAATGCGTCAGAACTCATCACAGCTCCGCCTAAGCCATCGCGTCCAGTCTTAGACCCTACATACAT
>JALWME010000040.1 GCA_027083995.1 Sulfurovum sp. | reverse complement strand
CCAGCCATCTAGCACACGCCCTACTGGCTCTTTGAGTGCGGCTATCTGTTCTATGGCTACAGCCATACCCTCTATGCGTCCATCATCTAAAAAAAGTCTGTCTTTTAAAGCTGAGGTTAGGTTGTTTGTCTCAGCGTCAGCCATATCAAGAGCATTTGCCTGAAGTATCTGTGTCTTGTTGTCACGTAAACCTTGTGCCATGGCTTTAAGTATCTTGTTTTTTTGAGTACCACTCAACGTTGAGAGTACCCTGCTTGAAGCTTTGGCTTCTTTTAAAAATGTTTCCATATTTGTATTCCTCATAATAATTGAAACCATTTTAACAAAGTTATGCTAATAATGCTATAATCTAAACAAATAAAGATAAGTGAGTTAAATATGAGAACGATTACATTTATAGGCAATGGCAATATGGGCTTAAGTATAGCCCTTGGACTTAAGGGAAAGTATCATATAGAAGTTGTAGGCAGAAACATAGAAAACATGAACACCTTTGAAGAAAAACTAGGTCAAAAAATAGACAAAATTCTCATAGACGACTTTGATATAAGCCATAAAACAATACTTCTATGTGTCAAACCCGCCAATATCACCGAAGTGGGTAAAAAACTTCATGGAAAAGCTGATTTACTCATCTCTGTCTTAGCAGGTGTTACGCTGAAAGTACTCAAAAAACATATCAAAGCAAAGACTACAGTACGAAGTATGCCAAACCTTGCTGCAAGTATAGGTATGTCTATGACTACACTTACCGGTGATGATAAAGGCAAAGAAGAAGCTACTGTCATATTAAATGCTGTAGGTGATACCTTATGGCTAGAGACTGAAAAAGAGATAGACATTGCCACGGCACTCGCTGGTTCTGGCCCTGCATATTTGGCTCTTGTGGCTGAAGCTTTAGCAGATGGTGCAGTCAAACAAGGACTGGGGCGTGAAGATGCTATGTTCACAATGAGAGGACTCTTTGCAGGATTTGCAGAGATTATCCAAGAGATGCATCCATCTTTACTCAAAGACAATGTCATGAGTCCAGGGGGTACAACAGCTGCAGGCTATGGTGCCTTGGAAAATGGGAATGTAAGAGCCTCTTTTATAGATGCTATTGCAAAGGCTAACGAAAAAGCAAAAGTATTAGCGTCTTAGGTAAATTTTTCTTAAGTCTTCTTTTGCAAAAGGCATATAAGAGTGTCTCGTGATAACCACTTTGGTATTAAAAGTTGACCACTTATAGATAACTGGTACATCTTTAGGATCTATATGAATACAGCCATGAGACATCCAATCTACACTTCCTTGATGCAAAGCATGTCCATTATGTGTAAATTTCATCATGTAGTCCATGTTATTTACACCAGAGGGATCTGGGTTTTCATTTGACATATGATAACGTTTTTTTTGAATAATAGGAAACACCCCTGAAGGGCTTCTAAATTCAGGAGCTCCAGAAGTTACAGCACCTGACCACCATACTGTACCATCACTATCTACCGCATAAAAACGCCCATCACTTCCTTTTTCGCGTACGGAGACAATGATAAAGTTTTTATTTGTTAAATCTACTGTCTTTTCTTCACCTGTTTCTAGGTTTTTTACTGTAAATATAGTCTTAGAAACAGGAATAAGTTCATGTTTCAACTCTTTAACTACAGGTGTTTTAGGTAATTTATCATCATAAAATATAGTCTCAGACATAGCCATATTGGAAAAACCATATAAAAAAAGAAAGCAAATCTTAATGCTTTGCATTTATAACTTCTTTAATTTTTGTTTTGCAATATTTGCTGATTTTTTACCTGCATAGTTGGCAATGATATTTTCATAAAATGTTTTTGCCTGTGCTTTTTCTCCATTTTTTTCTAAAGAGATAGCTGTATGTAGTAGCAAGGTATCAATATAGGAAGCCTGATCATGAAGCCCCGCACTCTTTTTGAAATAAAAAATAGCATCTTCATACTTTTTTGTATAGTAGGCTATCTCACCCAGATAATAATTTGATGCTGCAGGCTTATAACCCTTTATATCTGTTATCATAAATCTTTTTTTTGCTTCATTATAACGCTTTTTCATAAAATGTCGTACGCCTTCACTATATAGGGTTTTGGTATTTTTACCCACCAATGAATCTTTAGGTTTTGCCTCTTTTACCTTGGTATTTCCAGAAGGGACATAAATATTTTTAGATTTTAGTGCTTTTTGAAGCTCTTCTTTACTTACATAATCTGCATTGATTTTATCTATCATCGCTCCAAGCTCTTTAAGTAACTCTGTATTGTCGGCACTACTACCTACTACTGCTTTTGAAGTTGCTAAACGCTGTTGTAAATCATTCACTGTCGCACTCAACCCCTCAATAACACTACTAAGACCATCTATACGCTCTCTTTGTTGTGCTACTTTTCTTTTAAGTGAGGTAATAGTCTTTTTATTTTGTGTAATAGCTTTTCTAGGAGAATAAAATGCTTCAGAATTCCCATTACCATATACAGATGGTTCAGCCAAAAGTATAGTTGTACCCAAACCAATAAAAAGTATATATTGTACAAATTTCATGTGACTCCTATTTTACTATACGAAGATCAACTCTTCTATTTTGGGCATAACATCCATCTGTCGGGTTAGAACATACAGGGTTACTTTCACCATAAGAGATGATAACCATTTTATTTGCAGGTACACCTAGTGCCACTGCTGCATCTTTAACTGCTTTTGCACGTTTGAGTCCTAAAGCATAATTATACTCATCTGTACCAAATTCATCACAGTTACCTTCTATTTTTATCTTAGTTGCACCAGTATTGGATATTACATTTACATTGGTAGCCATGTGGTTTTCCATTGCAGAAGAAATACCATAATCACCAAAACCAAAATAAATGCTCTGGAATCCATCACTGCTACTGTTGTATTTTCCTGTATTGCTACTTCCATTGACACCATTAACATTATTTTCATTTCCATAGGTATTTTCATCAATAGATACTGTCTCTTTTGCTATTTGTGTTGCATCTGAAACATTGTTTTTACCTACATGAATATCTTCTACATTTGGTGATTTTTGAGAACATCCACTTAAAAGAAATGCTGAAATTGTCGCTGTAAGTAGTAGTGATTTATGTGTCATCTTGTATCCTTTAAATTATTTACCAATCAATAGATTGTATTTTACGCCCAGAGAGAGGGAATAGCTGACTTTGATGGCTTTGTAAATTTATATACCCTATAGAAGAACCACGACCCCTATGCTTTATAAACTGTACTACCGAACCATCTGATGAAAACCTAGGAAATTGATTTGCCCCTGTTGTAGTAAGAGGACGAGTACCAGAACCATAAGAAGAGGTCAAATAAAGGTTAAATGTATTTGAGCCAAAAGTCTTCTTGCTCTCTCTACTTGAATAAACTATTTTATTGCCATGAGCATCTACTGCATTGTTATTACGCCCATGATATACCACTTGAGACACTGCCCCAGAATGGATATGTTTTTTAAATACATTTGCATACCCCAATCTATTTGAGACAAAAACAATACGACTCTCATCATCAATATACTTTCCATTCACATCAATACCATTAAAATTGGTAATTCTTGTTTTTAATTTACTCACAACATTGAATTCATAAATATCTGCTTGCCCCTCAGGTGCCATAGTTAAGAGTAACTTGGAACCATTTTTACTTACATCAGAACATACCAACATACCTTCAGACTTTGTCACGAGTTGTTTCGCACCTGTATAGATATTTATTCTATACAATGTAGGCATCAAACCTGAATATGAACTATAGTAAAAACTTTTCTGTTCTTTATCCGCCCATTTGGGAAAAAGATTTAAACCACCTTTTATAATCACTTTTTTATAGTTAAATGTATAGTCAGCCAAAAGTATCTCACTGTGTTTAGCGGTGGTATAACGTGAAAATATAACATAACGGTTAATCCATGAAATATCTGGATACTTTAAAATATTGTTGATGTCAGATATAGCTTTATGTGCTAAAAATGGTATTTTATTTTTTGTCGGGATGGCATAGGTTTTCTTAAATACTTCCGTAGAGTCTGAAGCTTTTAATAAACGAATAATCAGTTTACTACCTGTCTCTTGCGTTAAAGCATACTTTAATATATACTCTTTGCTTTTTAATGCAGGCAATAGATAATTAGAATTTAAGTCACCTTTATTGTGTGTAGTATCTGCCAAAAAATGTCCAGATATCTTAAGATCAGAAAGTAATATTTTAAAGAACTTCGCATTTGCTATTGGAGATGCATCAATCAATGCTATACGAGAACGTTGTTCAACATCTTTTTGTATCTTCAATGTAGCATCTACTGCAAAGAGATGTAAACCAAGCAAGAAAAACAACAAAATTTTCAAAATAATTCCTTAATATTTAAAATAGAATCTAGCATTTCAATGTAGCTTTTAAAACATTATATCAAGGCTATTTTAAATCTTCATTAATTAATATTAAAGTCCTATTTCTCTTTTTGATTTTATGTTTTAGTGGTTGATTTTAAGTCAAAAAAGTTCTTTTTTGACACTGTACTCAAGTCACTGTTTTCTCTCCCTGTTGCCATTCTAATACCTTGTATCATCAAACTCATATCAGAAGGATTTGTAGCATTTTTCAGTGTAGTACTTTTACTTATATTCCCACTTTTATAAAGTTCAAATAATGATTGGTCAAAAGACTGTGTACCATAGACTTCTTTACCTTTGGCAATACTCTCTAAAATATCACTATCTCTTTTTTCTGCTATAAGTTCAGATATTCTTTTTGTTCTTTTCATCACTTCTACCGCAGGTATCCTTTTGCCATCTTTTGTATTGACAAGTCTTTGAGAGACTACACCTTCCAAAATAAATGACAAAGTCATACGTACGTGATTCTGTTCCTCTTCTGGAAACATACCTATTATCCTGCTTATTGTCTCTTTAGCATCAAGGGTATGAAGTGTAGAGATTACCAAATGTCCTGTATTGGCTGCATGCAATGCAATTTCTACTGTTTCCAAATCACGTAATTCTCCTATAAAAATGATATCAATATCTTCTCTTAGAGCTGCCCTTAAAGCATTTGAAAATGAATGGGTATTGGTCCCTATAGAACGTTGGGACACTAAACATAAATGCTCTTCATGTATATATTCAACAGGATCTTCAATCGAAATTATATGTTTTCTTTTATTTTTGTTTATTCTATCGAGTATGGCAGCCAAAGTCGTTGACTTACCTGAACCACTCACACCAGTCACCAGTACAAGTCCATGGTTCAAATCTGCAAACTCATTGACTACCTTTGGTAAATTCAATGCCTCTACAGACAATATCTCATCAGGAATTACACGTAAAACAGCACTCAAACCCTTTACTTGATAAAAAAAGTTTACCCTGAAACGTTTACTTGAATTTAAAGCATAAGAACAATCAAATTCCTTCTTTTCAACAAGTTCATTGTACTGTGGCGTACTCAATATTTCTTCTGCAACGTGTATCATATCCTCATTTTTGAGTTTCTCTTCATCATCTAAAGCAATTAATGCACCATTGACACGCATAAATACATGAGATCCTGCCTTTAAATGCAAATCGCTACCATTTAATTTTATTAATTTCTGTAAATAATCTCTTAATTTATCTTTCAAGAAGTAGCTCCTATTTTCAAAAGTTCTATATTGTAGCATAAACCCATTTAACAAAAACTAACTACTCTTTGGTAGAAAACTCTACCTCAAACTCATAGGTACGCCCTGCATCATGTCTACCAAAACCCATGCGTTGCAGTTGATTAAGAAAATCAACAACAGACCTACCAAAGTCTTCATTATCAGAACTAGAAGTTACTTGATATTCAAATTTACCTGTAGGCTTAATAAATAAAGTCACAGTAGCCTCTTCACCAAGAAAATCACTCCTTGCAGGCCATGCCTCCAGCATAGACTGAACTTTGGCAAAATATATATTTTCCTCTCCACTATCACTCTTTTTTTGTTTTTTTATTGAATCAGATATACGCTGACTTGCACTCTTTGGTGCATCTATTGTTTTTATAATATTTTGTTTAGGTTTTGTCCTGATAGGTTTATCACTTATGTGTATCAAGTTTTTCTTTTTGGGTGTTTTCACTTTTGCAAACAAATCTATGGTTTTCTTCTTTTTGGACTTCGTCAGGTTTACATCTTTCTTTTTTGTGATTTTCTTTTTTATTGGCTTCTTTTTTTGAGGTTTTTTTACTACCTTTTCTTTAGTTGTCTTCTTTATTGTTTGTTTAGGTTTTGGCTTTTTTACAGATTTTGATTTATTTTTTATTTTTTTCTTAGGTACATTTACTTTTATTGGTTTCTTTTTTTGTATATTTTCAACAGAAGAGAGTGCCACTTGAATACGATGTTCATTTTTTTTTACATAATGCTTTGATTTTTTCTCATCACGTGTATTAAAATAAAAAATTAAACTACCTACAACAAGTAGATAGATACCCACTGCAATAGCACCCCAAATAAATTTCGGATACTTTTCTATTGCTGATGAGTCTTTAATCATTCTGTAATAAGCGACACTTTCTCGAAGCCCGCTGCCTTCACACTTTTTAAAATATACATTACGTATTTGTATTGAAGCACTTCATCTGCATGTATATATACTTCAGACCTCTTATCAAAAATCACTGACTTATTTACAAAATCATCTGCAAAGGTATCTAGATTATAGGTATCATTTTTAAGATAAATTTTTTTATTTTTATCGATGCGTATTGTAAGTGTTTTTGGTTTTTTTACTTGTTCTGTTTTAGAACCTTGAGGAAGTGTGATTTTTTCTTGAAAAGTAAGTGTTGGTGCTGTCACCATTAATATTGCCATGAGTACCAACATCACATCCATCAACGGAGTAATATTCAAATCTGGGCTATCATCCCAAGAAAATTCTCTAGACACTAAAACTCCCTATCTTCCTGTTTGTCCACTGCTGAAAGAATTACCTCAGACTGAGAAGCCAAAAGTGAAGAGAGTTCATAGGCTTTTCTTTTTAAAATCAAATGAAAGCTATATGCAAAAACAGC
>JALWME010000039.1 GCA_027083995.1 Sulfurovum sp. | reverse complement strand
TTACCCCTGTAAGGGCTTCCATCTCTACACCTGTTTGCCCGTTTAACTTTGTGGTGACTGTGAGTTTGAAACCTGGAAGGTTAGGCAGTTCTTCTATATCAGTTTTGACTGATGTTATCATAAGTGGATGACACATAGGTATGAGCGTAGAGGTTTGTTTGGTCGCTTGTATGGCTGCTATAACGGCAGTTTGAAGGACAGGTCCCTTTTTTGCTGTGTTGGCAATGACTGCATCATATGCACTCTGCCCTACTTCAATGATGCCAGAGGCAGTTGCAATTCTGGTTGTAGGGGGTTTATCTCCTACATCTACCATTTTGGGTTTGTTTTGTTCATCAAGGTGTGTTAAGTTCACAGGAGTACCTCATCATTTTCTTTGTATTTTAGCATAAATTGGGATAAAAATAGTATTTTGACGAAAAAAGTATATATTGTCTTGACTTTAATCATCAATTAGGATAGGATGACGTTTTAACTAAAGGATTGGTATGGTTTATTCGTATTCATATAGGCGGCAAATTCCTGGATTTCCCTCTTTGGCGGCACAACAGCACGAAATACTCTCTTTTACTATAGGAAAAGGCATTACCATAGACAAAGAAGTTATAGAGTATGCAACAAAAAATCTTCCGTTAGAAGCGCGTAATGAGTTTGAAGATTTTTTACGTTCAATGGTGGAAGGAAACACAGTAATAGTTTCTACTTTATCAGTATTAAGTGATAAAGCAGATGAATTAATAAAGGTCATTAATTGTATGCTGACACATAATGTAGACCTTTGGATTGCATCAGATAATATGTTGATAAATAGAGAGACAAAGATGGTTGAAATTTTTCCATTGCTGAATACTCTAAGAGAAGAAGGTAGAAAAAAAAGTACGCAAATTGGTAGACCTAAGGGTTCAAAATCCAGTTCAAAATTTGATATTTATCATGTCAGGATAGTCCACTTGATGTCAGAAGGGATGTCGGTATCTGCTATAGCAAGAGAACTTGAAGTAAGTAGGAGTTCTTTGAAAGATTATATAGAGTCTCGCAACATAAAAGATCTGGTCGAGGGTATAGGCAGAAACAGCCCTCAAGATAGTAGAGGAAGAGGTATGGATAATATAGTACTTATATGTCCATTTGAAGAAGAAAAAAAACGAAATGAAAAGAGGGCATCATAAATGGAAGCAACTATTTCTTTAGAAGGGCAAAAAAAGCCTAAAAAAAATCAGGCAAAAGAGTATTTAAAGGGTTGGATACCGTATAGGATAAAGCGTTATTGGGTCTATGTTGTGGCTACGATTATAGCACTTGTGATGCCGTGGATTACAATAGGGGGCAACCATCTTTTTCTACTCTCATTTGATCAGAAAAAGTTACATTTAGGTGGTGTAGCTTTTGATATGCAGGAGCTTTATCTTATGCCATTTTTATTGATGTTGCTATTTTTGGGTATCTTTGCTGTCACTGCAGTAGGAGGTAGAGCATGGTGTGGATGGGCGTGTCCTCAAACTATTTTCCG